>CAWUMT010000051.1:0-7722 GCA_963923735.1 uncultured Acidimicrobiales bacterium | reverse complement strand
CACAAGGAGTATCGTCGGCAGCGTCAGATGTGTATAAGAGACAGGCCTGCGGCTTCAGCCCCGATCGATCACGTCGTGGGATTTCTCGTCGAGGATGACGGGAAACGGCAGCGATCCAGCCTGATTTCGCCTGGTTTGGGCTCTGGCTCGAGAGCGGGCGACGGGAATCGAACCCGCGTTCTCAGCTTGGGAAGCTGATGTTCTACCTCTGAACTACACCCGCGAGGTGTCTGGAGATCCTACCGTCTAGGCCGAAGGGACTCCTCTTCGGGGTGGCCCGCTGACCGGGAACAACCCCGGATTCGTCCTGAATCCCCCTTGGGGGACCAACTACCCCCGAGGCCGGCCAGCCAAGTATCGTCGTGCCGATGGTTCTCTCTGACCGCTCTATTCAAGAGGCCCTCGATCAGGGCCGGATCGTGATCGACCCCCTTGGGGAGGGCTGCATCCAGCCGTCCTCGGTGGACCTGCACGTTGATCAGTACTTCCGGGTCTTCCGGAACCACTCCGCCCGAGTGATTGACGTCCGTGAGGACCAAGAGGAGCTGACCGAGCTCGTCGACGTTGGTCCCGATACTCCCTTCATCCTCCACCCCGGTGAATTCGTCCTCGGCTCGACGCTCGAGCGCGTGGCCCTTCCCGATGACCTTGTGGCCCGACTTGAGGGGAAGTCCTCGCTCGGCCGCCTTGGCCTGCTGATCCACTCGACCGCCGGCTTCGTCGATGCCGGATGGGATGGTCACCTGACCTTGGAACTCTCCAACGTCGCCAACCTTCCCATCACCCTCTATCCGGGGATGAAGATCGGCCAGATCTCCTTCTTCCAGATGACCACGGCTGCCGAGCGTCCCTACGGGCACTCAGAGCTCGGGTCGAAGTACCGCGGCCAGTGGGGTCCCACCCCCAGCCGCTACGCAGACAACTTCCGCAACAAGTAATTCGGCGCTTGGGCGCCTCCCGTTCACACCCCTCAGGAGGAACCTCGACATGATGGCGGCTCGGATCATCATCGGCATCGGCGTGACCGTGCTCTGCTTTGCAGTGGCCGGACGCCGCTTCCACTGGCTCTCGAAGCTCATTCGCTCGGGTCAGCCGGCAGATCGTCCCCGCAACGCGGCAAAGGCCGTCGAGGCGGAGACCGTCGAGGTCGCCGGGCAGCGCAAGCTCCTCAAGTGGACCGTGCCGGGCCTGGCCCACTTCTTCACCATGTGGGGCTTCACCATCCTGCTGCTGACGATCGTCGAGGCCTATGGCGCGCTCTTCAACCGTGACTTCTACATCCCCTGGATCGGCCAGTGGTCGGCCGTCGGTTTCATCGAGGACTTCTTCGCAGTGGCCGTGCTCGTCTCCCTGGTGGTCTTCTCGATCATTCGGCTGAAGAACGCACCGGCCCGCAAGCAGCGTTCCAGCCGGTTCTACGGCTCCCACACCGGTGCGGCCTGGTTGGTGCTGCTGATGATCAGCCTGGTGATCATCACCCTGTTGCTCTACCGTGCTGCCCAGCAGAAGACCGGCCACTTCCCCTTCCAGGACAACGCCTGGGCCTTCGCCTCCTACACGCTGGCCAAGCTCATCCCGGCGTCTGCGGCTTCGGCACTCGAGAACATCTTCCTCCTGGCCAACGTGGCGGTCATCGCGGGCTTCATGGTCTTCGTCTCATACTCGAAGCACCTTCACATCTTCCTGGCTCCTATCAACGTCGCCACCTCGCGTCGTCCCCGGGCCCTCGGCAAGCTCGACAAGACCCCCGACATGGACATGGAGAACGTCACCGAGGACACCGTCTTTGGTGTGGGCAAGATCGAGGACTTCACCTGGAAGCAGATGCTCGACTTCGCCACCTGCACCGAGTGCGGTCGTTGCCAGTCCGTCTGCCCGGCGTGGAACACCGAGAAGCCCCTGTCGCCGAAGCTCCTCATGATGAGCCTGCGCGACAACATGTTCGCCTCGGCCGACCGTCTGCTGGGCAAGGGCGAAGAGGCCGCCGAGGCCGAGACCCTGGTCGGCACGGTCATCGATCCTGACGTCCTGTGGTCCTGCACCACCTGTGGTTCGTGCGTCGAGCAGTGCCCGGTGGACATCGAGCACATCGACGCCATCGTCGACATGCGCCGTTATGAGGTCCTCATGGAGTCGCGCTTCCCCCAGGAGGCCGGCCTGCTGCTCCGCAACCTCGAGAACCAGGGTGACCCTTGGGGCCTCGGTGGCTCCAAGCGCACCGACTGGACCGACACCCTCGACTTCGAGGTGCCCGTGGTCTCGGGCACGATCCCCGAGGACGTCGAGTACCTCTACTGGGTCGGCTGTGCCGGTGCGCTGGATGACCGTGGCAAGAAGCAGGCGGAGGGCACAGCACGCATGCTGCACCGCGCCGGCGTGAACTTCGCCATCTTGGGGCCCCAGGAGTCTTGCTCTGGTGACCCCGCTCGTCGCTTCGGCAACGAGTACCTCTTCCAGGAGATGGCCAAGGCCAACATCGAGTCGCTCAATGCGGTGGGTGCGAAGAAGATCGTGGCCTCCTGCCCGCACTGCTTCAACACCATCAAGAACGAGTACCCCGACCTGGGCGGCAACTACGAGGTGATCCACCACGCCGAGCTGCTGGCGCATCTCGTCGAGACCGGTCGTCTCACTGCCGGTGGCGCCTACCAGGGCAAGGTCACGTACCACGACCCCTGCTACCTCGGTCGTCACAACCGTGTCTACGGAGAGCCCCGCGAGGTGCTCGAGTCGATCCCGGGTGTCGAGATGGTCGAGATGCACCGCTGCAAGGGCACCGGATTCTGCTGTGGCGCCGGCGGCGCGCGCATGTGGATGGAGGAGAACATCGGCAAGCGCGTCAACATGGAGCGCACCGAGGAGGCCCTCGGGACGGGTGCCGACATCATCTCGACGGCATGTCCGTTCTGCATGATCATGCTGGACGACGCCGTTCAGGCCAACGGCAAGGGCGACGAGGTGAAGGTCATGGACATCACCGGCGTGGTCGAGCGTTCCCTCACCAAGACCGAGCGCTAGAGGTTCTGAGGTCAACACTGCTCATGGATCGGCACTGCTGATCCGTCGATCCTCAGGCAAACGTCGCAGGTCCTGCGTTCCAGACGTGCGGGAGGAGATTGCGAAGCAATCTCCTGCTTCACTCCGCTGGGATGCGTCACGCATCCCAGCGGAGTGGGACGGTGATCAGCCTACGTTCCCGCGAGCCACGCTCAGGATCTTGGTGCCCTTCTTGAACTCGACGACGTAGGCGTGGTTCTTGGCCAACTTCGATGAGGCGACCGACCAAGTGAACTTGCTGTTGGTGACTGCCACTCCAGCAGCAGCCGTCCGCAGGGTCGCCGTCACCTTGCTTCGCTTGGTGGTCTTAGGTCCGAGGTCAAAGACCAAGGCCTTGCAACCCGCTGAGGTGGGGCACTTCGGGACACTGGCCACGCTGAGGTTGGTCTTCGTACCGCTCACCTGAGCTGATCCGCTCACGTTGGTGGCGTTGGACTTGACCTTGAACGTGGGCGTCTTGTCCGTCGTCGAGCGCCGAGGGGCTCCAGCCTGGGTGTGGCCCGGCGTGTCGGGGAACGTGACACCGGTGATGGTCACGGCCATCCCCTGGTCTTGTGAATCTCCGGCGGGAATCGCAGTGACTGATTTCGTGCCGATGGTGGTGTCGCCGGCCGCAGTGATACCCACCGAGGGTGCGGCGTCAGTAGAGGTCATCCCGTAGATCGAGAGGACCGCAGACTCAGGGAAGAACGCCGAGACCGTGGCCGAGTTGGCCGAGCCGTCGGCAAGGAGGTTCGGACCACCAGCCTGGATGGAGAGGGAGGCGTTACCTGCCTGGCCCGGGTCGAGGTAGCCGAAGGTCGCTGACTGTGTGGAGAACACCGCACCGGTAAGTGCCGCATCCATCGTGTTGTCCACACTGAGAACCAGGTTGGCGGAGAGGTAATCCTGAGTGGCCTGGTGGATCACGCAGTCGAACAGCGGGGTAGCACTGCAGCCGTTGGCGCTCTGCGGGTACGGCGTCACGTTCGGGGTGTGGACCGGCTTGAACTGGAGGCGGATCGTCCCGTTTGAGGTTCCCAGCCCTGCGGTCTTGACGTTCTGGACGTTTCCGTTCACCCAGGTCCACCGAAGGTTCTGACCAAGGGCCCCGAGATTGATCGTCATGTCGATGGTGGTGCCCGAATCGATGGTCACGCCGTCATTGAAGCCGGAGATTCCGGGGTGCCCTGCGAAGTCGAGGCCGATCTGGGAGTTCGGGTCGGTGCCCGTGGTGTAGCCGAGGCTGACGGCGATTCGATTCGGCGTCGAGTAGCACCCTCCGCTCTGGCCCTGTGCGCAGAGGTTGGTCGGGGAGATGGTAGCGGTCAGGTCACCGACTGCAGACGCCACATTGAGCGAGTCTCTGGTTCCTCCGGTCAGGTAGGTGTGGACGGTCCCGCCGTTGTTCACCGAGAGCTCGGTGACGAAGGGACGGCCCGCTCCCGCACCGTTCGCCATGTCGTCCCACCCCGCGGGCTGATATCCCGACCCCTTGCTGGCAGCAGACGTGTCGGCCCAGGTCTGGTTTCCCATCGAGTTCGATGCGTCACCGAGGTTGGTGGCTCCAGCAGTGGCTGCCGCCACAAGGACCAACCCGCTTGAGAGCACAAGGGCGGCAAGCAGGGCCCGAAGACCCCGGGTGGCGGTGAGCATCATGTCGTTCCCCGTTTCCGCCCGCCTCAAGAGTTGGCGGGCTGTGGTGGGAACGCTAGGTGAGGTCTTGTCTCGTCTTCCTGTCAGTCACACTGACATTTGATCGCTCAGGATCAGTGGACGGATTTGGCGTCCTGCTCGCGCATCCGGGCCGCCATGGCCGAGATGAGCTTGCGCGACAAGGTGGGGATCGTCTCGAGCAGCGCATTGAACTGACGCTGGCCGATGACGAAGAGCTCCATGTCGGTCTTCGAGGTCACCGTGGCGTTCCGGGGACGTCGGTCAAGCAGGCTGAGCTCACCGAAGTGGCTGCCTGGCCCGAGCGTGGCGACGGTCTTGCCCTTGCGGGTGACCGTGGCCTTCCCTGAGACGACCAGGTAGAGCTCTCGCCCCACGGTGCCTTCTTTGACGAGTACGCGCCCGGCCGGGACCGTCACGGAGTCCGCCACCGCAGAGATCGAACGGATCTCCTTGGCGCTGCACTCTGAAAACAGCCAGATCGAGGCGATGTTCTGGTCCTTCGCGCTTTGTGCCATGGGCGGAACTGTAACGCCTCCGGCCGGCAATTGCTCGGGAGATTCCTCGAGTGCCGCCTTCGAGTTCACCGAGCCGTAACAGTCTGGCGATTGGGCCGAAATCTTGGTCGTCCAGAGTGGGAATCGTCAGAGGTTCGAAGGCCTCCTGGTGTTCACCTCCGGCCATATCGGAGGTCGTAGGGGATCTTCGAACCCACCTTGGAGAGAAGAGAAAGGGAAGCCCATGAAGTACAACTCAGGCGACATCGCCTGGATCCTGTCGGCCACGGCCTTGGTGCTCTTGATGACACCCGGGCTGGCGCTGTTCTACGGCGGCATGGTCCGAGCCAAGAACGTGCTCGGGATGATGATGCAGAACTTCGCGGCCATCGGCGTCGTGAGCCTGGTGTGGGTCTGGTTCACCTATTCGCTGGCCTTCGGCCCCGACTGGGGCGGCCACGGGATCATCGGCACCCTCCACTTCTTCGGGCTGTCCCACACCGATGGTGCGGTCCCGGGCTACTCGGGCCCGCTGGCCCAGACGATCCCCCCGCTGTTGTTCATGGCCTTCCAGATGATGTTCGCCATCATCACCCCGGCCCTGATCACCGGTGGCACGGCGGATCGCCTGAAGTTCGGCAGCTTCCTGCTGTTCATCACCGTCTGGTCGATCCTGGTCTACGCCCCCGTGGCCCACTGGGTGTTCAGCCCCAACGGCTGGCTCTTCAAGAAGGGAGCCCTCGACTTCGCCGGTGGCACCGTGGTGCACATCAATGCCGGCATCGCTGGGATCGCCGTGGCCCTGGTGGTCGGCCGGCGCAAGGGCTGGCCGAAGCGGGCCATGCCGCCGCACAACCTCCCACTGGTGCTGCTCGGTGCAGGCCTGCTTTGGTTCGGATGGTTCGGGTTCAACGCCGGCTCCGCTCTCACGGCGAGTCCCTTGGCGGTCAACGCGTTCGTGGCCACCAACACTGCAACCGCGGCGGCACTCCTTGGCTGGATCCTTGTCGAGAAGCTGCGCGACGGGAAGCCCACCACGCTCGGTGCGGCATCGGGTGCGGTGGCCGGACTGGTCGCCATCACCCCGGCCTGTGGCTACGTCAATGTGGTCGGAGCCACGGTCATCGGCCTGGCGGCCGGCATCGTCTGTGCGCTGGCCGTGCGTCTGAAGTTCGCCCTCAAGATCGATGACGCCCTCGACGTCGGTGGTGTCCACTTCATTGGCGGCGTTCTCGGAGCCCTGCTGATCGGCTTCTTCTCCACGACTGCAGTGAACTCGGCCGGAGTCAATGGCTTGTTCCACGGTGGCAGCGCCTCGCTACTGGGCCACCAAGCGCTTGCCGTGGGTGTCGTGGCCGGCTACTCCTTCGTGATGTCCTGGCTGATCGCTATGGCCATCGAGAAGACCATCGGATTCCGGGTCTCTGAAGAGGTGGAGGACCAGGGCCTCGACCTCGGTCTCCATGCAGAGTCCGCCTACGAGCTGAACCCCTCCTTCGGGGGCGGCTCGTTCACCTCGAGCAAGGAAGGGAGCACCAAGTGAAGTTGGTGGTTGCAATCATCAAGCCGTTCAAAGTCGATGACGTCAAGGAGGGCCTCAAGGCCATCGGGGTCAACGGGATGACCGTCTCAGAGGTCCAGGGCTTCGGCCGCCAGCGAGGCCACACTGAGGTCTACCGGGGTGCGGAGTATGAAGTCGACTTCGTTCCCAAGGTCCGCCTCGAAGTGCTCGTGGATGACGCCGAGGCCACCGCAGTGGTGGACAAGATCGTCGAAGTGGCTGATACCGGCAAGATCGGAGACGGAAAGGTCTGGGTGATCCCCGTTGAAGAGGCGGTGCGAGTACGGACCAAGGAACGAGGGCCCGAGGCACTCTGAGTCACCGAATCATCCGGAGGGACCTCCTCTCCGAGGGCGACGGCGCCCGGACCACATCGTATGAGGTGGTCCGGGCGCCGTCGTCTTCTCGGTGGAGTGGCTATGACTTATCGACGAAGCGGAAGGTCCGCCATGCGAGAATCCCGCCGACGATCGACCACCCGAAGAGCACGGCCGCAACGAGTCCAAGTTGGTAGGAACCGTTCGGCTGGAGAACTTCTGCCTTTCCGCCGAGGAAGACTGACCGCATTCCTTCACACATCCACTTGAGTGGGAAAATCGATGCGACGTCCTGCATCCACTTGGGCAACGTGTTGTATTGAATGAACACTCCAGAAGTGAACTGTGCAACCACTGTCTCTTATACACATCTCCGAGCCCACGAGACCAGGAGTATCGTCGGCAGCGTCAGATGTGTATAAGAGACAGCTCCAGAAGTGAACTGTGCAACCAGGACGATTGGTGTGACTACCGCTGGGGCCGAGTCTCCGTTCTTCGCCACAGAGCTGAACGCGATTCCGAGCAGGGTGAAGCAGAACAGTCCGAGGATAGAGATCCACACGAAGGTGAGCCAGGCCATCGGATCACTTGGGAGTCGAACCCCTGTCTCTTATACACATCTCCGAGCCCACGAGAC
>CAWUMT010000050.1:0-7729 GCA_963923735.1 uncultured Acidimicrobiales bacterium | reverse complement strand
AAGTTCTCGATGGCGGAGGTTCCTCCATCACCACCATTGGCGTCGTAGGTCACCGTTGGCGGGGGAGGATCGATTTTGACCACCGAGATGGAGCCCCCGTCTTGGTTCGCGACGTAGACGACGTCGGTTTCAGTGCTGAAGGAAACTCCGTAGGGGCCACTGCCCACGGTTATGGTGTCGATGACGGATTGAGTGAATCCATCGATGACGGTGAGTTTCTGGCTACCCCACCCCGCAACGTAGATCCGGTTGGTCCGAGGATCGACGCTGAGTGTGCCGTAGCTGGTGGGAACGGATCCAATGGTGGCGATGACGCCATCCGTGTTGTTGTCGACCACCGAAACGTTGTTGCTCTCTCTGTTTCGCACGTAGGTCGTGTGAGTAGTGGAATTCGTCGCTACGCAGTCTGGACCGCTTCCGACTGAGATGGTGTCAATCAGTGTGCCGGTTGTTTCGTCGACTACAGCGACGCTGTTCAGGGAGTTCATCGTGGCGAACAATCTGTGCAAGTGAGTGTCGACGGAGATGCTTGACATGTTGCCTGCTTCAGAAATTGTCGAGAGGACTGAGTTGGTCTGGCTGTCGATGACAGCGATCTTGGCGTCGTACCAGGTCGCAACAAAGACACGATGAGCGGCCGAATCCACTGCAATTCCTTGAGGTCCTCGAGGAACCCCTATGGTTGCAGTCACGGTATTGGTGGTTCCGTCGATCACGTATAGCTCGCTATTCGACCAACTTGTTGCATAGATGGTGTTGGTGGACTCGTCAACCGCTATGGCATTCAACTGGGGAGCGACCGACACCGTCTGCACGGCGTTCGTTGACTGGTTGATGATGGAGACCGAGCCACCTCCAAAGTTGCCCACATAGACACGCCCAGTGAGGGTGTTTCCCGCCACCATGGTGGGAGCCCCTGAGCCCGGAATCGTGGAGATGACGGCACTCGCGCCCGCCTGAGTCATCTCAGCGAGGGGAATCCCGAACACGAGGAGGAGGGCAGCAAGGAGGCTGGACCGGAACCGTCGGATGCTTGAACAAATCACGCGTGCCTTCTTTCAGCGCCAAGTTGTCCTCTTTGAAGACAACTGGCAAGGTATCGTAAGTCCTCTTTGAGGTCAAACTTGGAACACCCAGGGAAATTCCATACTTCTAGGCTGGAGACGGATGGCAGGTTCCACGCGAAAACCGAGAGTGCCCGGGCCGGAGGCTCGGGAGAGGCTCATTCAGGCTTCGATCGAACTCATGAAGGAAATGCCCGTGGTGAAACTCACCACCAGGAAGATTGCTGAGCGAGCTGGGCTTGACCAGAGGGTCATTTCGAGGCAATTCGGGGGGGAGACCGAACTCCTCTTGGCTGCCGCAGATGAACTGCTCCGACGTTCCTCCGATCGTGCTGAGCAGGAGCTGGGGCGGGTCCCGCAGCTCCTGAACGAGGAATACGTCTTACGCACGAGGCTGATCGCCTATCTCGTCCTTTGCGGAGTAGATGAGGAGCTCCTGCGCGAACGGGAACTCCCGGATCACGGAGCTCAAGCAGCACTCGAGTTCATGGGCGTCCCGCCGGAAACCCCAGATCACGTCAAGGAAGTGCTGCTCACACTGTTTTCGGTGCTGGCCCAGGGTCGAGTGGTCTTCGGCGATGCCTCGGCACGCGCCACCCCCGAAAACCTGCTTGGCGTCGTTCTGCTCACCCGGTACATGGCGGCGATGGGCCCCAAACTGGGTGAGATCGTTCGCCCACCGCCGTCAATCTGAGCACTCCCAACGGGATTCGAACCCGTGCTACCTCCTTGAAAGGGAGGCGTCCTAGGCCGCTAGACGATGGGAGCGGGACCTCTGATGCTACCGAGTCAACGGTGCCACCGAGAATTCATCGGATGGTCCCGTGATCGGGGACATTCTCACTGGTGGCCTTCGTAGCGGACGTTCTCAGGAACCTTTAGCGCCAACAGGAGTCTGCATGACGGTCTCGCGGTCGCGAGCGATCTGAGCAAGTTGGAAGTGCGTGACGCCGATGGTGAGCGAGACCGCTCCCAGTACGTGGAGCTCGACGAGCCAAGCCGGCAGGTGGGTGGCGTACTGAATGAATCCGATCACCCCCTGGGCGATGGCCACGTAGAGCAACCGCCGGGCACCACCGCGAAGTCGAGCTGGTCCGCTGGAGGACTCGAGGAGGACGAAGATTGCGACCACCATGCCGAGGAAGACCATGGCGATCGCCGAGTGGGCGAAGACTGCATCCTTGAGGGCGATCGGGAGTCGCTTCGCGACGTCCTGGCCGGAGAACCCACCTGCATGGGGACCGGTTCCGGTGGCACCAGTACCGGTCACGATGATGGCGGCAAAGACCGCGCAGAGCACGATTGAACCCTTGCGCGTGAGCGGCGAGGCCACGTCCGCTCGAGCGTCGGGGGAGTAGTCATAGCGCGAGCGGTGGTGAAGCACGATGGCGATGACCAGCATCCCGAGCGAGAGCCACATGTGGGTGGCCACCAGCCACGGGTTGAGATGGGTGTAGACGACGATGCCACCGAGGACTGCCTCGGCGATCAGACCAACGATCAGCGACCAACTCAACAGGATCAGGTCACGACGCTTTGCGGCGCGAAGGTGGGCCGCGATCACCGTGGCGATCAACACGATGAAGTAGACAGCCGTCACCATCCGGTTCGAGAACTCGACCAAGGGATGGAGCGAGAGGGAGGAGGTGAACCGGTCGTGGTAGCACGAGGGCCAGTCGGGACACCCCAACCCCGAACCCGTCAGGCGCACCGCAGCACCCGAGAGCACGATCAGGGCCGAGGCGATGAAGGTGGCCAGGGAGAACTTCGTGAAGGCCTTCGGGCTCACTCGGGGGAGACGGTGGTTCTTCAGTGTTTCGGGCACCATTCGAGGCTACCTGCCGAGCCGATGGGTCCTCGGGCGTATCCTTGGGAGCCGTGACCACGACCGCCCCTGCCGCACTCACGCCGTCGTGGCGTCGCACTGTCGGCGGCTACGTGGCGCTCATGAAACTGCGGGTCGTCGAGCTGCTGCTCGTGACGACCGTGCCGACCATGGTGGTGGCCAAGGGTGGTTGGCCTTCGATCGGCCTCATTGTTGCCACTCTCATCGGTGGAACCCTTGCCGCAGGTGGCGCGAACGCCATCAACATGGTCTACGACCGCGACATCGACGCAGTCATGAAGCGGACTCAGAACCGGCCGCTGGTGACTGGGATCATGACGCCGCGCGCCGCGTTGATCTTCGCGTTCGTGATCGAGGCAGCGGCCTTCGTGGAGCTGTGGATCTGGGTGAACCTGCTCTCCGCCGTGCTGGCCGTTGCTGCCACCTTGTTCTACGTCTTCGTCTACACGATGTGGCTCAAGCGTCGCAGCACGCAGAACATCGTCATCGGTGGAGCGGCGGGGGCTGTTCCCGTGCTCGTCGGCTGGTCGGCCGTCACCAACTCGCTCGCCTGGCCGCCGATCATCCTGTTCGCCATCATCTTCATCTGGACGCCACCGCACTTCTGGGCCCTCGCGGTGCGCTACCGCGAGGACTATGAGGCGGTCGACGTCCCGATGCTTCCCGTGGTCGCGTCCATGGAGCGCACCACGCTGGAGATCCTTGTGTATTCCATCGTGATGGCCGCGGCCGCGATGCTCTTCGGAGCCAGCGCACACCTTGGAGCGCTCTACGCAATCGTGGCCGCAGTGCTCAACCTGGCGTTCATCTGGATGGCAGTGCAGCTGTACCTCAAGGCACGGCGAGGCGAGGAGATCGCCGGGCACGATGCCATGCGCCTCTTCCATTTCTCCATCACCTATCTGACCCTTCTGTTCGTGGCCATGGCCGGCGATGTCCTCCTCCGCAACGCCCTCAACTGAGCCGCCGAAGGACGTTGCGGGTACCACGCTGGAGAAGCGTGGCCCCAATCTTCGGACGCTGCTGATCATCGGCGCGTTGGCGATCGTCTTGATCGTCGTCGGGCTGCTTGCCTACCCGTCGTCTCCGGCGGATTCCTCTAGTGGCGGCGGAGCAAAGGTCGGGCATCAGGTCCCTTCGTTCTCGCTGCCCGCACTCGATGGATCTTCGAAGGTCGGCGTGCCCGCCGACGGGGGAGGGAACGGTACGGCGGCCGTCCTCATCTTCTTCGCCTCGTGGTGTGGACCCTGTAGGACTGAGATGCCGGCACTTTCACCCCTCCTGGCACGGGGCGAGGTGGCGGGTGCCAAGGTGATCGGCATCGATGCACTGGACGCGACGGGCCCGGCCAAGGCGTTTGTCACCGTCAACAAACTGACCTTCCCCATCGGCGTCGACCCGGTGGGCACCGTGACCAACGGCGACTTCGGTTTCCCTGCGCTGCCAGAGGTGGTCTTCGTGTCCCCCAAGGGGATCATCACCGAGATCCACTACGGCGTGACGACCCCGGCACAGCTTGAGGCTGGGGCCAAGAAGGCCGCGTCGTCCTGAGGACTGCTCAGTCGCCTTCGAATCGGAAGGTGCCTAGCGCTAGGAGCGGCGTGAGCACGGCCCAGACGCACAGCACCACCCAGCACCCCGAGTAGCCCGCACTGGGCCCGACGGCATCGTGGAGTGCACTTGAGAGTGCCGCCGCAGGGAGGACCTCGGCCACGGCTCGGATGCCAGTCGGCAGCACTGAGAGCTCGACCACCATTCCGCCGAGGAGAAGCAGGACCAGATAGAGCCCGTTGGCTGCCGCCAGGTTCACCTCGGCTCGCAGGCGCCCCGCCATGGCGAGTCCGATCCCGCCGAAGGCGATTGAGCCGAGGAGGCACGCGAGCACTACCTCGAGCGCGCCGAGGAGTCCACCAGTGGGGTTCCACCCGAGTGCGAACCCGACGCCCACAATCACGATGGCCTGAAGCACCTCGATGACGATGACCGAGAGCACCTTGGCCGCCAGGAGTCGACCACGACCGAGTGGCGTCGCGCCGAGGCGCTTGAGCACGCCGTAGCCGCGCTCGAAGCCGGTGGCGATTCCCAACGAGACCATCGAGGTCGACATGACCGCAAGCGCCAGGATTCCTGGGGTCACGAGATCGACTGGGTGGGAGCCCTGAGAACTCGTGATCTTCACCTCGGAGAAGAACACCAGCAACAGGAGCGGGATACCCAAGGTCAGCAGAAGGGTCTCTCCTCGCCGAAGGGTCATCATGACCTCTGCGACAATCTGGGCGCGCAGTGCCTTCATCGCGCACCTCGTCGCGTGCGTCGCTGCGGGGCAGGGGGAATCGTCTCGTCAGCGAGCTCGCCGACGATCGAGCGATAGGCATCTTCAAGACGGGCGCCGCTTCGAACCTCGAGGAGATCTGCTCCCTGCTGCGAGAGCCAGGCACCGAGCACAGAGATCAGCGCCGGATTCGACTCCGCGTCGATTACGTAGCGACCCTCGAGTTCTTCGCGAACCGACGCACCCAATTTGGTGGCGAGTTCGCTGATGGCGAGGCCTGATGAGGAGGTGAAGTGCACGCCGCTCCCGGTGAAGTCCGTCAGCGCCCCGATGCGAGCGAGGTGGCCGCGGTGCACTATGGCAACGCGGTCCGCCACCGCCTCGGCTTCGGCCATCTCGTGGGTGGTCATCAGCACGGTCACGCCTGCGGCCTTCTGCTCAGAGATCAACTGGCGGATCGCGGCTCGTCCGTGGAGATCGACTCCTGCAGTGGGCTCATCGAGGAAGAGCATCTTGGGTCGACCGATCAGCGCCAAGGCCATGGAGGTCCGTTGCTGTTCTCCTCCTGAGAGTCGCCGCCACGGCGTCCGTGCGGCCTGATGGAGATCAAGGCGGTCGATCAGCTCCTCCGCCGCGAGGGGGTCGTCGTAATAGGACCCATAGAGCGAGAGCACTTGGGCCGGCGTCATCGAGGGATAGACACCACCGTGCTGGAGCATCACACCGATCTGTGGGACCAACGAACGGTGGTCGGCCACGGGGTCGAGCTCGAGGACTCGAACTTCGCCCTCGTCCGGGGACCGATATCCCTCAAGGGTCTCGACGGTGGTGGTCTTGCCTGCACCGTTGGGGCCGAGCAGGGCGAGCACCTCGCCTGGTTCGATCTCAAGGCTGATCCCGTCAACGGCGAGAAGATCTCCGTGGCGCACCACGAGGTTCGAGATCGAGACGGCGGGAGGCATCGGGTCCACGCTACCGAACCCACCGCTCGGCCAAGTACCCTTGGCCCGTGCTCGATCTGCACCTCTTTCGCTCGGAACCTTCAGTGGTGATCAGCTCGCTGGCTCGACGCGGGGTCGCAGCGGCCGAGGTTGAGCGGGTGATCGAGCTTGACGTTGCTCATCGAGCGCTGCTCCAGCGCCAAGAGACCCTCCGTCAAGAGGTCAAGGCGCTCTCGAAGGAGGTCGGGGCGGCACGCAAAGCCGGCGACACCGCCAAGGCTAAGTCCCTTGCAGATCGCTCCCGCAGCCTCGGTGACGAGGAGCGGGCTGCAGCAGCGGAAGCTGATGCCGCTGGAGAGGCAGTCCGTTCCGCGCTTCTGCTTCTCCCCAACATGCCTGCTCAGGATGCACCGGAGGGAACCTCCGCTGACGACAACCTCGAGATCCGTCGATGGTGGCCGGGCAAGGACGCGGGCGCACCTGAGCCGACCTACGAGGAACATCAGCGCGTCCCCCACTGGGACGTGGGAGAGGAGCTCAGGCTCCTCGACATGGAGCGCGGTGCGCGGCTGGCTGGATCGATGTTCCCGCTCTATCGCGGTGCTGGCGCCCGACTCCTTCGTGCTCTTGGTTCCTTCGCACTTGATGCGCACGTCGATGACTACGAGGAGATTCGCCCTCCGACCTTCGCATTGACTGAGACGTTGATCTCCACCGGCCACCTGCCGAAGTTCTCCGAAGAGGCCTACCTCATGGAGCGCGACGATCTCTGGGCCATCCCGACGGCTGAGGTGCCGCTGACCTCGATGCATCGCGGCGAGATCGTCCCCGAGGCGGATCTCCCGATCCGTTTCACGGCACAGACGGCCTGCTTCCGTCGCGAGGCCGGTGCGGCAGGACGCGACACCCGTGGGCTGCTTCGAGTGCATGAGTTCGACAAGGTCGAGCTCTTCGCCTACTGCACTCCCAGTCAGGCAGAGGCGTGCCACCACGACATCCTCGAGCGGGCCGAGTCGCTCCTTCAGGCGCTGGGATTGCAGTACCGGGTTCTGGACCTGTGCTGCGGGGACCTCGGTGCGTCCTCGGCGAGGACGTTCGACCTCGAGGTCTACGCGCCGGGCGTGGACCGTTGGCTCGAGGTCTCGAGCGTGTCGTGGTTCTCGGACTACCAAGCCCGCCGGGCTCAGGTTCGCTTCCGTCCGGCCGAGGGCGGGCCCCAACTCGTGAACACCGTGAACGGCTCGGCGCTGGCGTGGGCCCGGATCTGGGCGGCACTCGTCGAGCAGGGCCGCCAAGCTGACGGCTCGGTTCTCCTCCCCGAGGCGCTCAGCCCGTACTTGGGTGGCCGGCTCGAGATCACCGCGCCCTGAGGCATCCCTCTCCCCCTCAAGACGTCGGAGCGCATCCCTCCTCCGGTGGATCTAGGCTGCAAAGCACCTAAGGAGGAGCGGGATCCACCCGCCAGATGCCAGGGGGCAAAGTTCAGATGGAAATGAACGACATGATCCTCGTCAGCATCGATGATCACATCATCGAGCCGGCTGACATGTTCGAGCGGCACATGCCCGAGAAGTTCAAGGACCGGGCGCCCAAGATGGTGCAGAGC
>CAWUMT010000049.1:0-7750 GCA_963923735.1 uncultured Acidimicrobiales bacterium | reverse complement strand
TGTATAAGAGACAGCTGCACCGCCGGCAAGGACCGCACCGGCGTGCTCGCCGGCGTGCTCCTCCAGCTCCTCGGCGTGAGCGAGGCGATCATCATCGAGGACTACGCGCTCACCGCGCGCGCCATGCAGGCGCTCCGGGACCGGATGGAGAAGCGTGATCCGGAGATCTTCAAGAACATGGCCACCGGAGACCAAGCACGGTTCTCGGCGGCTCCCTCCAACATGACGACCCTGCTCGCCGCGATCGATGAGAAGTGGGGCGGGGCCGAGGCCTACGCCGCCCATATCGGAGTGGACGCAGCGACCATCGAGGCGCTGCGCACCAAGCTGCTCGAATCCGCTTAGAAGTCCGGAGTCCCGGTGGGCTCGGGCTTCCAGTCCCCCGCGCGATTGCGAAAGGCGGAGATTCCCCAGATCAACGCGGCCGAGGCCAGCAGCACGAGGGGGACCTCGAAGGTGATTCGATAGCGCGTCTGTCCGAAGCTGAGCAGGGTGGTGGCCACGCTGATCAGCGCGAAGGACCACAAGGGGAACTGGAGGATGTGCGATCGACGCAGCACCCATGCGCCCACGAGGCTCATCGCGGCGAGCACGTAGTAAGAGATCAGGCCCACGACCGCCCAGTGGTACGGCCGGCCTTCGATGAAGGAATCCAGCTCCATCTGCTGGGCGGGTCGGAAGAACCCGAAGGAGCGCCCGAGGCGCTCAGCGGAGACCAGCGGAAGCCGTCCAAGGTGCGCTCTGACGTAGTGCAATGCCTTCTTCTGGGCTTCAGCGCTCTGAGCGGACTCGTCCTTCGAGGTGTCAAGGTGCATCTGGACCACGCAGTTCATCGACCAATAGGCCTCACCGGTCCCGTACCAGGTGTCATCGCAGTTCGCAGAGGCCAAGGTGACGCCGAGCCCGGTGGAGATGTAGGTCGGCTCTTGGAAGCGGCTCAGGTTGTAGCCGACCCACGGGGCGATGATCAGTACGACACACAGTGCGCCCGTCCCGAGGAGCTGGAACCGGCGCTTCCAACTGACGCCGCGGAGGAGAAGGGCCAGAGGCACGAAGAGCAGCACGCACCCCGCGGCGATCTCGTCTCGACCGAGCACGGAGATCCCGAAGGCCACACCCAGCCAGATCGCCCACTTGAACGAGGGCGCCCTCCAGAATCGATAGGCCAGCAACAGGATCCAGGCCACCAGCAGCGGGGTCATGGCCTCGGACATGCCTTCGGTGCTCGGGATCCACAGGTTCGGATAGATCGCGGCGATCCCTGCTGCCACGAGTCCGACCGTCTCTCCGGCGATGACCCGTCCCGCCAAGGCGATCACCACGATCGCAGCGGCACCGAGCACGGTCCCGAAGAGGCGGGCCTCTAAGAAGGTGTGGAACCCGAAGAAGTGCGGAATTGCCTCATAGAGGGTGAACAGCGGCGGGAAGGACGCGGCTGGAATCTTGACCGTTCCCCCCGAGACGAGGAACTGATTGACGTTGATCCAGCCCTGCCCTTCGACGAGAAGCTGGCCACCGTGGAAGTACACGTAGGCGTCGCCCCGGGGCACCACCTGGCGACTTCCGAGGATCGCCGCCACGCGCACAGCCCACCCCAACACCATGAGACCGACGGCCCACCACCAGAAGGTGGATGGGCGCAGGGCCGGGGACCATGAAGGACGCGTCGTGGTCTCAGGCTCGATGACGGACGTCTCCTCCACGGCCAGAGAGGCTATCGGAGCGCCTCTGTATTCAGTGGCTCTTCGAGCTTCCTCAGAGCCCGTCGACTGCAGCGGCGAGCTCGAGATCCCGCGACGAGAGCCCACCGATCTGATGCGTGGTCACCGCCAGGCGCACCGTGGTGTAGCGGATGTCGATGTCGGGGTGGTGGTCCTGCTCCTCGGCCAGGCGTGCAACGGCGTCGACGAAGGCGATGGCCTCGACGAAGGTGGCGAAGTTGCGCTCGCAGACGAGTTCGTCTCCGTGTCGCGTCCACCCACTGGCCACAAGCGCCTGATCGGCGGCCTCGTGGCTCAGGGGCGGCGGGGGCTTCACGGCCGGGTCATCTCATCGGGTCGCACGGCTCCATCGAACTGCTCGCCCGTGAGGTAGCCCAGCGCGATGGCCGACTCCCGAAGGGTCGAACGTTCCTTGTGGGCCTTCTTGGCCACCTCAGCGGCCTTGTCGTACCCGATGTGCGGGTTCAGCGCCGTGACCAGCATGAGCGAGTTCTCCAGGTGCTGACGGATCTGGTCGTAGTCGGGCTCGAGGCCCACCACGCAGAACTCGGTGAACCGCGCGCAGGCGTCGGTGAGCAGGTCCACCGAGTGCAGGAAGTTGTGGATGATCACCGGCTTGCAGACGTTGAGCTCGAGGTTGCCGCGCGAGCCGGCGATCGAGATCGCCGCATCGTTGCCCATGACCTGGATGCAGACCATGATCATCGCCTCAGACTGCGTCGGGTTGACCTTTCCCGGCATGATCGAGGAGCCCGGCTCGTTCTCAGGGAGGCGCAGCTCGCCGAGCCCCGAGCGGGGACCCGAGCCGAGCCAGCGGAGGTCGTCGGCGATCTTGGTCAGCGAGACGGCCAAGGTGCGCAGTGCTCCTGAGGCGAAGACCAACGCGTCATGGCCAGCGAGCGCGGCGAACTTGTTGGGCGCCGTCACGAAGGGCTTGCCTGTGATCCCCGCGATGGCCGCAGCCACGCGCTCTCCGAACTCGGGGTGGGTGTTGAGCCCCGTGCCCACAGCGGTGCCGCCCGCAGCCAGCTCGTAGAGGTCGCCCAGCACGGCCTGGAGGCGACCGAGGTCGGCGTCGAGCTGCGAGACGTAGCCCGAGAACTCCTGGCCCAAGGTGAGCGGCACTGCATCCATGAGGTGGGTACGGCCGATCTTGGTGATCTCCATGTAGGCCGTGGCCTTCTCCGCCAGCGCGTCTCGAAGGTGCCGGACCGACGGAATGAGCCGATCGGTGACCTCGATCACCGCAGCGATGTGCATGGCGGTCGGGAAGGTGTCGTTGGACGACTGCGACATATTGACGTCGTCGTTGGGGTGCACCGGGTCCTTGGAGCCTCGGGTTCCCCCAGCCATCTCGATGGCGCGGTTCGAGATGACCTCGTTCACGTTCATATTCGACTGCGTGCCTGAACCGGTCTGCCAGATGCGCAAGGGAAACTCCCCCGCCAGCGTGCCGTCGGCCACCTCGCGGGCGGCGGCGATGATCAGCTCGGCCTTCTCCGGCGACATCTTGCCCAGGTCGCGGTTGACCATGGCCGAGGCCTCCTTCAAGACTCCGAACGCCCGGATGAGCGCCGGAGGCATGGTGTCGTGACCGATCTCGAAGTGATGCAGTGACCGCTCGGTCTGCGCTCCCCAGTAACGAGAGTCATCGACCTCGATCGGACCCATCGAGTCGGTTTCAATACGCACGCCCATTGCTGGCTCCTCTGGAAGATCGTGGGGGACACTGCAGCATTGAGCACAACGGGGGCCTTTGGCAAGGTGGGCGGCTCACTAAGGTCTTGGACCATGGCACGGCGCTGGACGATGGGCTCCCGGGCCACCTCCTGGGCCCTCGTGGGCATCCTCGAGCTTCCGCTGGTGGGCCTGTGGATGGCCACGCAGTTCTGGGGCCCCTCGAGGCTCTGGCTCACTGGCGACTTCGCCATCGCGGACCACAATGCCCGCCTCGCTGCGCAGGGAGGGATGTACGTCGGGGTCTACGACCGCTTCGGCTGGCACCATCCGGGCCCGGCGCTCTCGTATCTGCAGGCAGCTGCGATGCACCTCTTCGGCTCTGACCAGCGGACGCTCTTCGCCGTGTCGATCCTGGTCCTCATCGGCTCCATCCTCGGCGCCGCCGCACTCCTGATCACCCAGTGCTCGGTGGTGAGCGCACGGCTCGGTCTCCTCGGACTCGCCGGGCTCGGGGTGTGGATGGGCTCGACCACCGTGGGCTGGGCCTCGGATACTCAAGGTTCGCTCCTGATGAGCCCCTGGAATCCTGACGTCGTGATCGCACCCTGCCTCGTGCTCCTCCTCCTCGCTCCGCTGGCTCGGTCTCACCCCTGGGCCCTCGTCGGCGTGGTGCTCTTAGGGTCCGCGCTGATCCAGACCGACATCGGGACCACGCCGCTCGTGGTCAGCGTGCTCTTTGTCAGCATCGTGCTTCTCGTGGCCGCGGTACGCCGAGATCCAGAAGTGCGCGCCCGCTGGGGATGGACGCACTCCCATCGTGCCGTGCTCGGAGGACTCGCCGGAATGGTGGTGCTCTGGTCTCTCCCTCTGGCCCAACAGGTCAGCTCGGCCCCGCACAATCTCTCGGCGATCCTTGGGTTCTTCCTCCACCCCGGCGTTGAGGCCCATCACGGGACCTTGGGCATCTCGGTCTATTGGTATGACGCGATCCTCCACTACGTCACCGAGCGGGGCACCTGGGTGACCGCACACCACCTCCTCGACCTGCTCGGGGTGTTGCTCATGATCGCCGTCTTGACCGTGGCATGGATCCGCTCGCAACCCGGTTCGTATCTCCGCGGCCTCGTCCCGGTCGTGGGTGCTGGCGTGATCGCCTCGCTGGTGGCGATCAACGCGATCGTGGGGCCGGCGATCGGCTACCTCATGGGATGGTCCCTTGCGGTCTTCTTCGCCATGGTCATCACGATCCTGATCGTCCTCGGCGAAGCCATCGAAACTCATGACGCCTCAGCGCGCGCCGCCACCTGGGGCGCAAGCGCCATCGCGCTGTGCGCGGCGGTGATCCTGAGCGTCCAAATCCTCGGTGGCCTCGGCGTGAGCTCGTATCAGGACCCCGCCGTCAAGGAGGCCACGGCAAAGGTCCGCGCCACCATCGCTGCGGGTTCGCCCACGATCGAGCTCCGCTACGACGCACCCATCGTGCTCGACCCCTATTACGTGGGGATCTACTTCGGAGTCTTCAATGAGCTCGAACGGGCCGGGATCAAGGTGGTCCTTCCCCCAGAGGCATCGACGCACTTCGGGAACGGGCCGTACGCCATGTCCAAGGGCACCCCGACCCCGATCGGAGCACGCCGAACCTTGCATCTCGACCCGACCACCGCACATGCCACGCCGGAGGATCCGACCCGCCGCCCAAAGATGTGGGTGACGTCCGAATCAGTCCCACCAGGAACGAGCGTTCCCGCCCCTTAGGCCTGCGGGCCCTCTGGCTCGATGGCCGTCGGCCCTGTCTGATCCTCGAGCTCCTTGCGCAGGAGAGCGACCTCCTCGGCGAGGATCTCGGTGCGCTCCTGCAGGCGGCCCACCTCAGAGCTCAGGCGCACGCAGATGAGCAGGAGGAACAGGACGCCCAAGACGCTCAGCAGTGCCGGAGGCTCCTTGACGCCCATTGCATGGGCCAGGCGGTTGAAGAGGTTCGGGAAGATCCCGAAGAAGGCGATGGGGATCGTCACCAACAGCCAGATCACCGCGAAGCGCTCGTGGATGTAGCGACGGCGCACCAACTCGATGATGATGGCGATCGTCACCACCGCGGCGATCAGCGCAATGATCTCAACGCCACTCATTCGTCCCCCCTCACGTCGCTCGGCCCCGGGCGCCGGATCAGGGTGAGCCCGAGGACGATCAGGATCCGAGCGAGATAGACCGAGGCCTTCCAGGAGGACTGCGAGGGCTGGCCCTGCATCCTCGGGCGCATGTGGGCCGGCACCTGCGAGACCGACCCGCCCGCCCGGGTGAGCAACGAGATCGACTCGACCGTGTCGGCCAGGTAGTCCGTGGGATAGGAGTGAGCAAAGATCTCGATGGCCGCTCGGTTGTGCGCTCGGAACCCCGAGGTGACGTCGGTCAGCTTGGTCTTGGCCATCTTGGACAACGAGCGAGCCAGGAGTCGCATCGCCATCCGGCGAGCGAGGGGTGCCTTGTAGTCGCCTTCCCCAGCGAACCTCGCTCCGATCACGGTGGCCGGCGTCGGTCCGTGGTTGAGTGCGGCGAGCATGGCGGGAACCTCAGCGGGGTCGTGCTGGCCGTCGGCATCGATCTGGACGAGGACGTCATGGCCGTGCTCAGCGGCATAGC
Source organism: uncultured Acidimicrobiales bacterium (assembly GCA_963923735.1). Classification (GTDB taxonomy): domain Bacteria; phylum Actinomycetota; class Acidimicrobiia; order Acidimicrobiales; family RAAP-2; genus CAIUMH01. Next base: position 1,709 of record CAWUMT010000049.1, on the reverse strand, counting down.
GGAAGCCCACCCGCATCGCACCGCCCACGCCAAGGTTGAACGGGGCACTCACCACGCCCGCACCAGCAGCCCGGGCGACGGCGACGGTCTGGTCCGCTGATCCGTCATCGACGACAAGGACCTCCCAGTCCGTCGATGCTGCAGCGACCTCACTGATCACCGCGGCGACCGAGGCCTCCTCGTTGTAGGCCGGGATGCAGATCAGGACGCGCGCCATCAGATGGCCGCCACTGGACGAGCCGAGATCGCCGGCACCGTGGGTGCCAGATCCTCACCATGATCGGTGCGCCCTCGCAGGCGATCGAAGATCCACACCAATGCCACGGCCCCCATGATGCCAAGTGGGGCCTCGAAGGGGATGCGATAGCGCGTGTTGCCGAAGGTGAGCAGCACCGAGCAGACCGCGTTCAGCCCCACCATCCAGAGCGGGAAGAGCAGCATGCGGCGCTTGCGCATCACCCAGGTGGCCACGAGGCTGAGCGCCAACAAGGCGTACCAGAAGCCAAGTCCGACCATGGCCCAGTGGTACGGACGGGTCTCGATCATCGAGTCCAGCTTGATCTGCTGTGCCGGCTTGTAGAAGCCGAAGGCACGCCCCAGGCGGATCAGCTCGACCTTGGGCAGGTCACCGAGGTGCGCCTTGATGTACTTCGTGGCGTGCGCCTGCTCCTGGCCTGACTGGACGGACTCGTCGGCCCGGGGGTCGAACCCGGACGCCAGGGCACATGGCATCGACCAGTACCCGGCGGTCTCCCCGTACCAGGTGGCGTCGCAGTTGGCCGAGGCCAAGGTCACTCCGAGGCCTGAGGAGATGAACACGGGCTTGTCGAAGCGTGAGGAGTTGTAGATGGCCCATGGCCCCACGACCGCAAGGGCCAACGCTGCGGTGGTGGCCAGGAGTGCGATGCGATGGCGCCAGGTGGCCTGGCGAACCAACAGGACCAGGGGAACGGCGATCAGGACGCTGAGCAGCGCGAGCTCGTCGCGCCCGAGCATCGAGACCCCCAGCGAGAGTCCCAACCAGATCGCGGTTCGCCACGAAGGGTTCTTCCAGAACCGCCAGGTCATCCAGAGGACCCAGGCCACGAGTCCCGGTGTCATCACCTCAGAGAGCGCCAAGTCCGAGCTCATCCACAGGTTGGGGTTCAAGGTGCACACCGCTGCGGCCACGAGACCAACGCGGGGCCCACCGATCGCTCGGGCTGCGAGACCCACGAGCACGATGGCGCCCGCCCCGAGCACACAGCAGTAGAGGCGGGTCTCGAAGAACGTGTTGAGCCCGAAGACGTGCGGGATGGTCAACAGCAACGTGAAGAGCGGGGGCCAGTTGGCGGTCTGGACCACCGAGTGCATGTGCCCGTTGATCATCAGCGAGCTGTGGACGCCCGTCTGGTTCCACGCGAAGGGATTGATGAACCCGTGGCCCTCGACGAGGAGCCGAGCGGCGGCCCAGTAGTAGTAGGAGTCTCCACCGGGCACGCGGCTGCGCCGACCCACCACGCTGAGCACCTGGATCACGAGCGAGGAGGCGGCGATGGCCCCGAGCCAGATCCACCAGCGGCGAACCGTGCGCAACGGTACGGCTTCGCTCATGTCCGGCCTCGAGGTGGTGGCCGCATCGCTCACAGGGTTCGATGCTACCTGAGCACCCCCGAGCCACTGGGGTTCACGCCTGCCCGGCCGCATTGCGAACGGCACGGTCGGTAAGG
>CAWUMT010000048.1:0-7888 GCA_963923735.1 uncultured Acidimicrobiales bacterium | reverse complement strand
GGGCTCGGAGATGTGTATAAGAGACAGCACGAGGTAGTCGTCATCGATCGAGCCCGAGCCGCCATGGCCGAGGAGCACGAGTGGTCCCTCGGTCGGCTCGGCGGGCGACCAGAGCACACCCGGGATCCGGCGTTCGCCTCGTTCAGCCACCAAGCGGCGCTCGGTCATCCCGTGACGAATCGTGCGGCTGGCGAGTTCCATGGACTGAGAGCCTAGGGAGCCTTCCGCTCGGGGTCAGGTCGTGGGAGCATCGGGCTAACGAGGAGGCTGGAAATGGATTCCCCGATGTTCACCTTCGACCCCGAGATGGCCGAGAAGATCTTCGACTACTGCCGCTGGCGGCTGGCCGAAGACCCCGTGACCCTCGACTTCGTGGGACGGGCGCCCGAGCTCGAGGCAGCCCTTGACGGCCTCTTGACCCCTCAGGGGCGCAGCGTCGATGATGTGCTTACGGCCTATGCCGACCAGCTCTCCCGCCGAGTCATCTCGGTGGACTCCCCTCGCTTCTTGGCCTTCATCCCCGCCGCACCGACCAAGGCCGCCCTGCTCTTCGACATGATTGTCTCGGCCTCCTCGCTGAATGGCACCTCGTGGATCGAGGCCTCCGGAGCGATCGCTGCAGAGAACCAGGTGCTCCACTTCCTCGCCCGCACCGCCGGCCTGCCCGAAGGAGCGGGAGGCACCTTCATCTCGGGTGGCTCGATCGGGAACCTCTCCGCCCTCGTGGTGGCCCGTGACGAGGCCCGGCGAGCGAATCCTGCACTGTCCGGTCGCAGGCTGCGGGTGGCCTGCTCTGCTGAGGCGCACTCCTCCGTTGCCTCGGCGCTGCGGATCATCGACTGTGACGCCCTCTTGGTCCCCACCGTCGACCACCGCCTGACTCGGGTCGAGCTCGAACGAGCCCTGGCCGAAGATTCCGAACCCGAGACGGTGGTCGCCATCGTGGCCACGGCGGGGACCACCAATGCGGGAATCGTCGACGACTTGGAAGGCGCCGGTGAGTTCGCCCGTGCGACGGGCCGTTGGTTCCATGTGGACGCCGCCTACGGCGGTGCGGCCATGCTCTCGACAACCCGTCGAGAGCTGTTCGCCGGGATGCGCCATGTGGACTCCTTCATCGTCGATCCCCACAAGTGGCTCTTCGCCCCCTTTGACTGCGCCGCCTTGCTCTACCGGGAGCCTGAGCGCGCCCGACGCACCCACACGCAACAGGCGGGGTACTTGGACGTCATCCACGAGGACCCCACCGAGTGGAACCCGACCGACTACGCCATCCACCTGACCCGTCGAGCACGGGGTCTGGCCATCTGGTTCTCGCTCTGCGTCTACGGCACCGATGCCTACACCGCAGCCGTCGATGCCGGCATCGCCATCGCCGAGGAGGCCGGACGCCTCATCACCACACACCCCCAGGTCGAGCTCGTGCGCGAGCCCGGGCTTTCGATCGTGCTGTTCCGTCGACTGGGCTGGAGCCCTGCCCAGTACAACGCGTGGTCGGCCAAGCTGCTCGACGACCAGATCGCCTTCGTCACCCCCACGGTCTGGCAGGGCGAGACGGTAGCCCGGTTCTGTTTCCTCCATCCCGAGGCCGACGCGGCGATGATCACCGAGATCCTCGACACCATGGCCGAGGATCCGGTCCTCTAAGTCGACGACTCAGCGACCCTCGAGGAGCGGCCGGCTCGGATCGTGAAGACCCCCTCCCCGACGCCAGGCGGTTCCCGCCAGCGCCTCGAGAACCAGCCGATTGGCCAGATAGGCCGTGATCTCGGCGTGGTCATAGGCAGGAGCCACTTCGACGAGGTCCATGCCCTTGAGGTCGAGTTCCATGCACAGGCGACGCACGGCATCGAGGGCCTCCCGGGAGGTCAGCCCTCCCGGCTCGGCCGTGCCGGTGCCGGGTGCGAAGGCGGGATCGACCGCATCGATGTCGAAGGAGAGGAAGAACCCGTCGCAGTCGGAGCGCACGAGATCAATCACTTCGCCAAGCACTGCATCAAGACCTCGAGAAACGACCTCGGCCATCTCATAGCTGCGCATGCCCGTGGCCGCCATCCACGAGAGGGTCTCGGGCTCGGGCCAGTAGCCCCGCAGGCCGATCTGGAAGAACCGCTCGGGCCGCACGGTTCCTTCCTCCAGGACTCTGCGCATCGGCGTGCCGTGACCAAGCTCGTGGCCGGCGAAGTGGGCATCGCCGGTGTCGGCGTGGGAGTCGAAGTGGATCACGGCGAGGCGGCCGGGAGCCTGATGGGCCGCCACGGCGGGGATGTCGGCGGCGGCGATGGTGTGGTCGCCGCCGAGGACGACCGGGACTGCCCCGCTCTCCGCTATGCGGCTCACTGCACTGCGCAGCGAGGCCATTGACCGCTCGATGTCGCCCGAGTGCAATTCCAAGTCACCGGCGTCGACCACGCCGAGATCCATCAGGGGATCAACACGCAGTGCCATGTGGGGACGCGTGCCGTCCTGGGGGTTGTAGTCGCCGAGGCGGATGGCCTGGGGGCCGAGCTTGGTACCTGAGCGGTGCGAGGTCCCCCCGTCGAAGGGGGCCCCGAGGATCACCGCCTTGGCGGTTCCCCTTTCAGGAAGCGTTTCGAGCTCGAAGCCCGGCACCCCGAGGAAGGTGAAGTCCGGTCCGTAGAGGTTTCCGATTCGTGGCACCTTGCTGCTCCCCCGGGTCGATGCGGTCCCCCAAGGATGGCACTTCGCTCCCTCGAGCGCGGCGTTCAGGTGGTCAGACTTGCGCTCCGCTGCCTCGGTGGCATGCCGAAGAACCTCCGAAGTCGTTCTGAGCGCTGGATCACGAAGTGATCGACGAGCAGCACCATGAGCAGCGAGAGGCCCCAGAGGGGGTAGATGATGGCCAGGATGACCATGGCAATTCCAACGGGCTTGTAGATCCTCGGGTCAGCGGGACGACGAGGGATGCCCAGTTTCCCGCGCCGACGCCGGTTCCACATCCCGATGGCCGTGACCACATTGACCACGACGAGCAGGGACCCAATCGTCATGAACAACCGGGTCCAAATACCGAATTGCGTTCCCATGTGGGTCTGGACGCCGAACTCGGTGATGCGTTGGAGCAGGCCCCACTGTCCGGCGGTCGATCGACTCAGTACTTCACCGGTGAACTGATCGATGAAGATCGCTCCTTGCTGGCCGAGCGAACTTGGCCACGGGTTCGTGACCACCCAGGATCCATAGGTCGGTTTCGATCCCGAGGTGTCATTGGTCGGTGGGGCCAGCACCGCGTCCGGGGCCATGCCGGCTTTGGCCGAGATTGCACGAACCTGATCAATAGAGATCCCCGATCCAGCCAGCAGCGTCGAGCTCGGCACCTGGTCAAGCTCTGAGGCCCAGGGAACCTGGATGCCTCGCGATTTGAGCTGGGCCATGGTGGGGACCGGGGAGTTTGGTGCAGCGTCGGACCAGAAATCCGCCTTGTTGGGCGTGACCTTCGAAGCCACGGCCTGCCAGTTCGTACCCCACGATGAGGCCCACGGCAGTCCAGAAATGACGGAGAAGAAGAGGAAGCCGGCCAGCACCACGCCAGCGGTGACGTGGACCCCCCGCCAGCGCTTGCGCCCCGCTCCGAACCCAGGTAACCACCGACGAGCTTGGCCCTTGACCCGCTTGGGCCACCACATCGCCACGCCGCTCACCGCGAGGACGAGGCCCCAGCCAGCGAATACCTCGACGAGGATCTCTCCGATCTCAATCCGCTGGATCGTCGCTCCAGTTCCGAATAGTCCAGCCAGAGTCGGGAAGGGAACTGTCCAACTCCTCGGGAGGATCGAACCATGAGTCGTCCGGGCGAAGCCCACAAGGTCCGCGCCTTGGCCTTGTTTGCCTTGGACATGGCCGCTATAGGGATCAACGAAGTAATCGACCGCGTCACCGTTCTTCTCAACCATTGAAACGATGGTGGTCTCCCCGCCGCGCGCTGGCGGCGTCACTGAGGTGAGCGCTCCCTCAGGGTCCACCTTCTGTACAGCCTTCACCTGAGCGGCCAACGTGACCTGTGTTGGCGTTGCATCTACGAAGTTCAGATTGCGGTGAAGGACATTGTCGAGGGGCCCGGCATACAAGATCACCAATCCGGTGAGGGCCAGCCAGATCAACACCGGGGCAGCGAAGAACCCTGCATAAAAGTGCGATCTCCAGATTGAGGCCCACAGCCCCCGGCTCGTGCTGGCGTTGTCGCCAGAGACCTTCTCTGGGGCTTCAAATACCTGAGTGGTCATCTGTTCTCCTTGAACAAGAGCCCGCGCCCGAGTTACGGGCGAACCATTGATTAGTCGGAGTAATCGAGCGATGAGTTCCCGGAGATTCAATGGAACTTTGGTCTCTGCTCAAGCGACTAACAGGTCGATGCGTTTTCTGCGACCTGTACTCACAAGTCTCTGTACTGCAGCAATTGCGACCGGAGTTGCAGCCTGTTCCGCTCCCTCCAATCACGCAGGCATGAACAAGCCCATGGCCGGCATGGGGTCGATGGGGGCCATGGCGATGGGTTCAGGCGCGATGAGTTCAGAAGGGATCACCAAGGCACTCTCGGCATTCCTCACGAGCCAAGGGGAAAATCCAGCGGACTTCACAATCACCTCACGGATCGCCCGAGGCGACGCGCAGTGGTCCATCTCCGCCCTGCGACCAACTGAGGCTGCCAGGGCGGCAGGGAATACCGACGCGTCCTATGCCTTCATGGAGATGCCCAAGGAATCCTGGGAGTTCAGGATCATGGTCCCCTTCGGGACCTCGTGCTCCGCGGCTTCGGTTCGCTCGGTTCCCTTTGTCGTCAGAGCCGAGATCCTCGACTCCTGCTCATGACTCCTTGTCCACCTAGGCTGGACCTATGGCACAGCGCATCGTCTCGGTCTCAAAGGTCATCCCTGCTCCCCCTGAGAAGATCTTCGATCTCCTCGCCAACCCTGAGGGGCACGTCAAGATCGACGGTTCGGGCTCGCTGATCTCGGTCAAGTCGAATCCCGAGCGTCTCCACCTCGGCTCGAAGTTCTCGATGCGCCTCAAGGTCGGCGTGAAGTACTCGATCACCAACACCGTGGTCGAGTTCGAGGAGAACCGGCGGATCGCCTGGCACCACTTCGGTCACCTCATCTGGCGCTACGAGCTCGAGCCGGTCGAGGGCGGCACCAAGGTGACCGAGTCCTTCGACTACTCACACCCCTTCGGGGCGATGCCGGGGATCAAGAAGCGGGCGCTCCAGAACGAGCAGAACATGGCCGCCACGCTCGAGCGGATCGCCGAGTTGGTCTCGGCCCCCTAGATCCCCGCCTGGCTCAGGAGGCGAGGCCGGTGACCAGGGTCACGGCCGAGAGTGCGAGGAGCACGATGGGGGGCAGGTACGCCATGGGCGCATCCCCGAGGTTCACGTGCGCCTTGACCGCCAGCGCGAAATAGAGGACGAAGCCGATGGCGGCGGCGAGGCCGATGCCGTGGACGAAGAGCCCGACGATGAGGCCCAGCGCACCGATGACCTTGACGAGGCCCAAGAAGCGCTCGAACCCCGGTCGGTACTGCAGGCGATGCATGAGTTCGAGGACTTGCGGTGCACCGCGGAAGTCAAGGCTGGCCGACCCCGCCGCCACGAGGGCGAGCAGGAGTGAGCAGATGATGAAAAGGGCCCCCATGAGTCATCGACCCTAGTTGGGCGTGGGCACTGAGCCTTCAGAAGCCCAGGAATCCTTGGGATCCGGGGCTTCTGGGGCTACTCGAGGCTCTCCTGGAGCCATCTGGGCTTGGCGGCGCATCGACGCCACCACTGAGCGGGCCCAGTCGAGCTTGGCCTCCTCGCTCAGCTCCGACCACCTGCTCGGTGGCGATACGAACCCGAGGGGTCGCCTCGTCTCACTCACCCTTGGGCGGCGCCGACTCCCTGCGCTCCAACGGGCTGAAGGCGTAGTTCGTGCTCATCTTCGCCATCGTGCGCTGGCGGGACATCTTGCGGCTGAGCGCCCGGTTCACGGCCCCGGTCCCCTCCTCGCTGTAGGTGATCGAGGAGCCTTCAGAGAAGCCCATCTTCGAGCCTTCCTCGATGGCGTCCTGGTTGGCGCCGAGAAAGGTGAAGTCCCAGCCCTCGCCCTGGCGGGCGGTCACTGCATCCATGACCTGCTGGCGGCTCCACTCACGGCTGGCGTTCTCCATGCCGTCGGTGATGACCGTGAAGAGCACCCGGGGCCGCTCGGCCTCAGGGAGCTCGTCGATCCAGGCCTTGGTGGTCGAGATCGTCCGACCGATGGCATCGAGCAGGGCCGTTGAGCCTCGGGGTACCAGACGGTACGACTTGAGCTCCGTGATGGGCGTCCGATCGGCGAGGAGCTCATAGGAGTCGTCGAACTGAGCCAAGGTGACAAAGCAGCGGCCCTCCAGCGCGGCCTGCTCGGCCAGCAGGGTGTTGAGGCCACCTTGCATGTCCTCTCGGATCGACTCCATGGAGCCGGAGCGGTCCACCACGAGCACCAGCAGGGCGTCCTGCAGGGTCTCGGTGGGCTGGGCGGTCTTCGAACCTGCTGCTGAGGTCTTCGTGGACTTGGTGGTGGTGCTCATCACTGGTGCTCCTTGGCTAGTCCCCCGTCCGCTTGGGTCGGGGCTTCTTCTTCTTGGCAGCGGGCCGTGGCCTCGCTGGTGACGCAGCCGGCTGGTCCGCCTGCGCCTTGCCCTCCTTGATCAGCTGATGAGCCCGAGCCGGGCTCATCCTCAGCTCTGAGGAGAGCTCTCTGACCGATCGGCCTGCCTCGTACTCCTCGGCCACCGTCTTCGAACGGATGGCTGAGAGGGCCCGAACCAGGTCCTGCGCCTTGGCCAGCTCCTCCGTGGCGGCCTCGTAGCGGCGTCGGGAATCGGGAACCTTGGACAGCCAGTCGATGAACGCCTCGTTGGCCTCCGAACTGACGGTCGGAGGGTTCACCTCCTCACCAGTGGTCATGTCTAGGGAGACTAGACGCTTGCCACCCCATCTGTCAAGGGGGACTGAACACTTGGGCTCCCTCTCAGAGGACCCGATCGAGGATTCCCCTGAGAAGACAAGGATGCCTGAGGGGTGTGACAGCCGGTCCTGGCGGACGAAACCGCCCGGAGAGCTACTTGGTCAGAACGCCGTTGGAGAGCTTCCAGCCCGAGGGCAGGGTGTAGCCCGAACCCGTCACGCTGCCAGAAACAATGTTCGTGAAGTTGGCGGTACCGAAGTTTCCGAAGCCCAGGTTGACGTAGTAGAAGTTCGCGTTCGTGAAGTTGGTGTAGCTGACCGGTGCCTGGAGGTTGGCTCCCAGGAAGTCTGACGCCGTGCAGTTCGCTGAGCTGAGGGTTGCGCCCACAGAGAAGTTCAGACCGCTCAGTACAGACCACGACAGGTTCGCCGAGGAGAAGTTCGTGGAACTGGACATCCCCACGTATGGGCCGAAGTACGAATTCGACAGCGTGGCGCTCGAGAGGTTCGCACCTTGCAGGTTGGTCCCCCACCACGACGTGTTGGACAGGTTCCGTCCTGAGAGATCTGCGTTCACAAGTTGCAGGCCGTTCATGTTCACCCCAGGCCCGAGCAGGAGTCCACCTGAATAGACGTAGCCCGAAGGCCACGCGCTGGGCGTGCCGGTGGCGTTTTGGAACTGTGCGCCCGTCACCGTCGCACCCGTGAAGTTCGTCCCCGAGATCGACACCGAGGGCAGCGACATGCCCGTGAGGTTGACATTGGTGAGATTCGCACCGTTCAGGCTCACTCCCGGCGCGATCAGGTAGCCGGCGTACATGGCCTGGTTGGGCCCGAGGGCAGCCGGATTGCCGATCAGCCCACCGGTCTGCAGGCCGTTCATTCCCGCTCCCTGGACGAACGGATTGCAGTTGACCTGGTACAGGTTGTCGACGCCACCAC
>CAWUMT010000047.1:0-7918 GCA_963923735.1 uncultured Acidimicrobiales bacterium | reverse complement strand
GTCCTTGAACCAGGTGCGCGCCTCGTGCACGGCGCTCTCGATGCCACCCGATGCCCCCGAGTGCTCGTCTTCGTGAAGAGAACGAGTCACGTCATGCCATCCGGCGCGCCCCATGTTGCGCAGATTGCGCTCGAAGTAGAGCGCGGAACCGAACATGATCGCCACCATGGCCAGCCCCAAGAGGACAGAGATCGAGTACAGCGCGATCAGGCCGACGAGCGAGAGGACGAAGACGAACGCGGCCCACTTGCACCGACGACTTGCGTGTCGATAGATCGACTCATTCGCCACCTTGTCGGCGAAACGGGGGTCCTGTCGTGAGAGGGACTCCTCAAGCTCGGCGAGGATGCGCTGTTCGTGATCTGAAAGTGGCATGGCCCGCCTCCCTTCCGCGTGGTCTCTGCCTCGGATCTTACGGCGCGATCACAGCCCAGTTGCACGCGGCAGGGAAATTCCCAACGATCCTGAGGGCACCCGGGTAGCGTCTAGCCACCAGCCCGGAGTCGAGGAGCATCGATGAGCGACCACCCCACCACGACGGACAGTGCCGACGGAGCCTTGACCGACCCCTCGCTTCTAGCGCTCCCCAAGGCCCCCCGCCGTCTGGTCCGCCGGATCACCACCTGGGTCCTCGTGGTCCTGTTCGCCATCTTGATGCCGCTCTCGCTCACCTCGATCTGGGCAGTCAAGACCGTGACCGACACCAATCGCTGGGTGGACACCCTCCAGCCGCTGGCCGAGGACTCGGTGATCACGAACTACATCGCCGACAAGGGCACCACGCTGCTCTTCGAGCAGCTCAACGTCCAACAGCAGGTCGCCGACCTGCTTCCTGCCGTCGCTGCCCCCTTGGCTGCGCCCCTGACGAATCAGCTGGAGCACTACACCGACATTGAGATGCGCAAGGTCGTCTCCTCGCAGTGGTTCAAGGACTTCTGGCGCAAGGAGAACACCTTCACCCATTCGACGGCGATGGCCATCCTGACGGGAAAGACCCCGCCCCAGCCCTCCACGGCACGCCAGCTGGTGATCTCGCTGACCCCCGCGTTGACCCAGGCGATCGATCAGCTCGACGCCAAGGGGGTCACGGTCTTCAACCCCATCCGCGACAAGCTGGAGAACGACAAGAACCTGACCCTCCAGCTGTTCTCGAACAAGCAGCTCAAGGCCGTGCAGGGCTATCTGAACCTCGCCATCAAGTTCAAGAACGTGCTCTGGCTCCTGACCCTCGCCGTCGGCGTCGGCGCCGTGCTGGCCGCCGTGAACCGCCGCCGAGGCGCCATGCGAGTCCTCGGCGCTGGGATCATCTCCACGCTCATCACCCTGGCCGCACTGACAGTGGGCCGATCCTTCTTCGTGAGTTCAGCGCAGCCCGATGCCCAGCAGTTCGCCACCCACCTCTGGGACATCCTGCTCCACTTCTTCCGACGTCTCCTCGTCTTCTCCCTGATCGTCTTCGTGATCGCGGACCTGATCCTGTGGATCACAGGACCTTCCACGTGGGCCGTGGCCGTCCGACGCACGCTTCGGACGGGGTCAAGGACCGTGGCGGAGAAGACCGGCGAGGCCTATCGGTCCGAGCGCACGACCAAGGCGATCGCCAAGGCCGGCGACCTCGCCGAGCGCGGCGGCGCCTTCACGAGGGAGAACCTCACCCCCATGCGCTGGGCCGGTGTGGTCCTCGCGGGGATCTTCCTGTTCTTCACCAGCACCACCTCGGGACTGTGGTGGCTCGTGATCCTGCTGGCGATCTACGAAGTCGCCATCTCGATCCCCACCTGGCGCACGGCAGCCAAGGCACGCGCTGCGCTCGGCAAGGGCGACCCTACCAAGGAGCTCGAGGATTCGATGCGCTGAGCGCTCAGTCCCGCTTCGCCGCTCGGCGCCGGGAGCTCCCCCGAAGGAGCAGTGCACTAAGTGCCCCGAGCCCCGCAGAGAGCAGGATCACCACGATCAGCGACACGTTGGCGGTGAAGAACCAGAAGTGCACGTGCACCTTCTGGGTGTTGGCGATGATGAACCACACCAGGAGCACGACCGCCAAGGTGACCGTGGCCACCTGAAGATCATGGGTCCGATCTCGATCCGGCTTGTGGGTCTCTTCAGGTGTCGACATCACCACCACCTCCTTGGGTGAGCATCCTTCCACCCCGTCCCCTCGGGAGGCGGGATCGCTCAGTTCGAGAGCGGTGTGCTGTCCTCGAGCATCCGCTCGTCGTCTGCCATGGTCACTTCGGCAAGACGTCGAACGAGCGCCTCGAGTTCAGGGTGTGCGCTGGGGTCCCAGCCATCAAGGAGCTCGAGGAGCGCTGCTCGGCGGGCCTCGAGGAGCTTGGCCGCCACGTCGTTCCCCCTCGAGGACGCACTCAGAGTTCCCGAGTCCGACACATCCACCAGGCCACGGGCTTCAAGTTGGCTCAACCCGGGCGACAGGCGCTCGGGGGCGACCTTGATCCGGCCGGCCAGCTCGTCGAGCGTGGCGGGGCCACCCTCTTCGAGGCGGAAGAGGAGCCAGCAGGCCTGGGCTCCGAGGTCGACCTCCGCTCGTGTAGCGAGGCCTCGATAGACCGCACCGCGGTCTTCGTTGGCGATCACCCGCTCGAGGGCCAGCTCGACCTCACGGAGGGAGGAGCGGGCATCGGGGATGCCGACCATGTCGGGGGCTCGATCGGACCCGCGGATCACCTCGCGCAAGGTCACCTCTGGGAGCCACAAGGTCAACACGAACGCGCATAGTGCCACGGGAGCTGACCACAAGAAGATGCTGGCGACCGTCGAGGTGAGGGCCGTCTGGAGGCCATGGAGGACCTCGGCCGGGAACTTCGCCAGACCCGCAGGTGTCAGGGCGTTGAGGTGCAGCGAGGAGACCGGAACGTTCGGAAGCTCATGATGAAGGCGCTTGGGCAGCTGGTTGACGTAGATGGCTCCGAAGATCGCCACGCCGACCGAGGAGCCGATGGAGCGGAAGAAGTTGGTCGAGGCGGTGGCCGTACCGAGGTCCTCATAGGCCACGGCGTTCTGCACGGCGACCACGAGCACCTGCATGGTCATGCCGTTGCCCGCGCCGAAGAGCAGCATGCAGAGGCCGAGCTCGAGCTCGGAGGACGTCGGGGTGATCAGGAGGCCCAGCAGGGCGGCACCCAATGTCGTGAGGGCCATCCCGAGCACCGGGAAGAGCTTGTAGCGCCCCCAACGGGCCACCGTCTGGCCCGCCACGATCGAGCCGGTGAACATGCCCAGCATCATCGGGAGCATGTAGAAGCCCGAGGAGACCGGCGAGATCCCCTTGACCAGCTGGAAGTACTGCGGCAGGAACGTCATCGCCCCCAACATGGCGAACCCGGCCACGAACCCGATCGCACTCGTGGAGGTGAACACTTTGTTGCGGAAGAGGTGCGGAGGGAGCACCGGCTCGACGGCCTTGGTCTCCCACCAGAAGAAGACCGCCCCGAGCACGATGCCTCCGAGCAAGAGGGCGAGAGCGGACGGAGAGAACCACGGCAGGCTGACGCCACCGAGCGAGGCGTAGAGGACGATGCAGACCGAGGAGAGGGCCAACATCGACGAACCCAGCACGTCGATTCGTCGCTCGCCGTCGTTGCGGATCAGCGGCAGGGCAAGTTGGGTCACCACAAAGGCGATCAGGCCCACGGGAAGGTTGATGAAGAAGGCCCAGCGCCAAGTGAGGTACTGGGTGAAGAACCCACCGATCATGGGCCCGAACACCGTGGAGACGCCGAAGGTGGCCGTGATCACCGCTGAGTATCGCCCCCGATCCCTCGGGCTGACGATGTCGCCGATGATCGCACTCGCCCCCACCATCAGCCCACCCGAACCAAGACCCTGGACTGCTCTGAAAAGCACCAGTTCGGTCATGTTCTGACTGAACCCCGCCGCGAGCGAACCGAGGATGAAGATGATGATCGACGCCTGGAAGAGCGGCTTGCGACCGTAGAGGTCGCCGAGCTTTCCCCACAGTGGTGTGGTCGCCGTAGTGGCGAGCAGATACGCCGTGACCACCCAGGAGAGGTGCGAGGCACCCCCAAGGTCACCGACGATCGTGGGCAGCGCGGTGGAGACCACCGTGCCGTCGAGGGCCGAGAGGAACATCCCCAGGATCAGCGCACTGAAGATGATCATCACCTGCCGACGAGGTAGGCCCGTGCGGCTCTCCATCGTCACGGTACGGTCCTCCTCGGTTCCTCGACCCCGGCTCCGGGCAGTCTACGGTCAGTGCCACGGAGGGGATCGGTGAGGACGTCGCGGTGAACAGCCCTGAACTGAATTGGCAGAGCCACGAACGCACCGGATTCGTCCAGCGCCTCGTGGAAACCGAGGCGCTCAGTGCCCTTCTTCTCGTCGGAGGCCTCATGGCCGCCATTGCCTGGGCCAGCCTCAGCGCGTCGAGTTACTCGGCGTTCATCACCACCCCGGTCCACCTGCCCGGCGTGCCTCATCACGTGGTGGGTGACCTCTCCTCTCTGAGCGCCAATGGGTTCATGGTGCTGTTCTTCTTCGCCATCGGCCTCGAACTTGCTCGAGAGCGCACCTCGGGTGCGCTCTCGGAGCGATCCTCGGCGATCCTGCCGGTTGCCTCGGCACTCGGCGGCATGGCGGGCGCTGCAGGCGTCTTCGTGATCGTCGCCACGCTTTTCGGCGAAGGTGGCCACCTCGCAGGCTGGGGCATCCCCATGCCGACCGACGTCGCGCTCGGCCTCGCGGCGCTGAGCCTGTCGGCGAATCCCGCTGCGGGGCGGCTCCGCGTGTTCCTGCTCGCACTCGCCGTAGCCGACGACGTTGCTTCGGTGATCGTGCTCGCCTTCGCTTCGCACTCAGGCGAGGCCGTCAGCGCCGCCGTGGTGGTTTCCTGCTGGGTCGCCCTGGCGGTGCTGTTCGCCCTCGGACTCCTCGCCCGCCGTCGAGGGGTCGGTCCATGGTGGTTCGTGGCGCTTCTCGTGCCGATGTGGTGGGCCTTGGCCCGCCTCGGCATCGAACCCACGCTCGCCGGAGTCGCCGTGGGGTTCCTCGCCCCGAGCGGAGACGACCCTCAGCTTCCGGGCCTGCGCCTGGAACGAGTCGTCGCACCGCTTTCTGCGTTCGTCGTCCTCCCCCTCTTCGCGCTGTTGGCGGCGGGCGTTGATCTAAGTGCACAGCCGTGGGCGGGACAGTCCGGACTCGTGATCGCGCTGGTGGCCGCCCGAGTGGTGGGCAAGGCCATGGGGATCGTGCTGGCCGCCGTGGTGGTGGTCCGCCTGGGGTTCGGTGGATTGCCTGCTCAGGTTCGCTGGCGGCACCTCGGCGCGATGGGAGTCTTCTGCGGCATCGGTTTCACGGTCTCGTTGCTCTTCGCCGAGGCAGCCTTCGGAACCCAGCCCGCGCTCATGGGAGCGACCAAGGTGGCCCTCATCGGTGCCTCGGTGCTGTGCGCGGTGATCGGCCTCGTGCTGATGGCAGCGACGAACGAGCGGGTCAGTCCGAGAGCTCCAGACCCGTCGGACAGCTGACACCCGTCCCTCCGAGTCCGCAGTAACCGTTGGGGACCTTGACCAGGTACTGCTGGTGGTACTCCTCGGCGTAATAGAACGGTCCGGCTTCGGCCAACTCGGTGGTGATCATCCCCCGCTGCTGTTCGCTCAAGCGTGCCTGATAGGCCGCAGCGATCGCTCGAGCCGAGTGCTCCTGTGCTGGGGTCGTCCAGTAGATGGCTGAGCGGTACTGCGTGCCCACGTCGTTGCCCTGACGCATCCCCTGGGTCGGGTCATGGCGCTCGAAGAACGTCGCCACCAACGTCTCGTAGCCCAGTGCGGTCGGATCGAACGCCACGAGGACCGATTCGGCATGGCCGGTGCGACCCGAGCAGACCTCCTCGTAGGTCGGATTCGGCGTGAACCCACCCTGGTACCCCACCGCCGTGGACACCACGCCGTCGAGCTCGAAGAAGACCCGCTCAGCACCCCAGAAGCACCCCATGGCGAAGTAGGCCACCTCGATCCCCGGTGCGAAGGGGGTGACCATCGAGGTCCCCAACGAGGCATGGACCCCACTGATGGACATCGGGGTCGTGCGGCCCTCCAAGGCACCGGCCTCCTCGATCATCTCAACGCTTCGCCGGGAGAACATGCTCCCAGCGTACGGGTCAAACCTTCCGACCGAGCACCTCGATCTCTGCTCAGTGCCCTTCTGATCGATAGTGCTCTCGCCAGATGATCCGGTAGACCCGCGTCCAGCGGGGAACCGATCGCAGTCCGGGGATGAAGGGAACGAGGATCAGCGCCAGCGTCAGCCCCATCATGAGGGCCCAGACCAGCGCGTCAGCGTTCGCACCCCACGGGCCGTTGAAGGGCCAGACCTGATACCACATCGTGTAGAGCCACAACCATGCCTGTCCGGGGTAGTTCCCCGTCTCATTCATCATTCCCCACTGGTCTCCGCCGAGATGCTGGTTGGTGGCCAGCGTCTCAAGGTGGGTCCCATCGGCGACGAACAGCAGCGACTTGGTGTAGTTGGTGCCGTAGAAGTGCGCCTGATCCACCATCGAGGTGTCGAGAGCGCCCGACTGTGCCATCGCCGTAAGTGAGGAGATCATCACCGCGACCGGACCATAGGCACCGGGGGGAACCACGAGATGTCCGTTCGCGAACTCGGCCTTGGCGACGGCCTTCTCATAGGACGCCTCCCACTTCGCCTTCGTCGCCTCGTCTGCGGCATTGAAGGTTGCCAGTGCACTCGAAAGCGCAGCATTCTGCGGAGCGATCGAGGCCAAGGGACCAAGGACGAAGTCCTGCGCGGTGTTCACCGGCTGACGGACACCAGCAAGCTGCTGCAGGGAGATCGGCCCGATCTTCTGCGCGGCATCCGGCGTGTTGTTATAAGGCGGGCCATAGGTTGCCGTCGCGCTGGTGCCATCGAGCTCGGTGATCGCCGTCGTGGCGAAGTCGACCGCATCTTGGGTTGACCAGCTCTTGATCGTCACTGCCTTGTCATCGGGAGAGCCAAAGACCACGGCGAGGCCGACCACCAGCACGGCGACCACGATGAAGGCCACCGTGACCTCCTTCAGCAGGTCGTAGGGCCGAAGCGGACCGCTCCAGGGGGAGACGTCGCGGTCGGGGTTGAATCGACGCGTCTTGGTCATCGTGCCTCCTCCGCCGTGCGAGCGACTTTGCCGTCAGCATCGAGAGCGAAGGGGGGAACGATCCCCCGTCGCCGCACCATCAGGAGGTGCAGACCCGTCAACAGCCCCACCACGAGAGGCAGGAGCACGATGTGCCACATCAGCATCTGACCGAAGTTGAGCACGTTGAAGAACGCCCCGATCCCGGTGGCGTTGAGCCCGTCCTTGGCCTGGGTTGAGATCCACTGGGAGTCGAAGTTCGTCTGCGACACGTACCCCGTGAAGGCTGCCGCCACCGACGTGGCGAAGGTCACGGCCCCGGTGATCCAGGTCAGCTGGCGATTCCCTCTCCATGCGGCCATGAAGAACTTGCCCCACAGGTGGATCACCATGAAGAAGAACATGGCCTCGACGGACCAGAGGTGGAGGGAGTTGATGAACAGGCCCACCGAGGAGACGTGCCACCAGGTTGGGCCCTCAAGGGCGAGGATGCAGCCGGTCCCAATCACGATCACGAGTGCGGCAAGGGTCAGTGCGCCGAAGACGTAGATGGCTGACGAGAGGTACGCAGGCTGACGGTCAGGCAGCAACTTCTCGGGAGGAAGCGCACGTGCCGCTGCGGTGCGGACCTTTGCCGTCCACTGCGCAGCATCTTCCTCGAGGGGCATCGATTGCTCGGTCGTCATGAACGGTCCTTCCGACGGTGCAGCGGGATGAAGATGGCTGCGATGAAGGTGAGCACCATGATGAGGATCACCACGAGGTTGGCCACGGAGAGCTGGATGAATCCCCAGTGGACGTAGC
>CAWUMT010000046.1:0-7923 GCA_963923735.1 uncultured Acidimicrobiales bacterium | reverse complement strand
TGCCACTCTGCTTGAAGCCACCAAAGGCGCCGGTCTGGCCGATCCCACGCATGGGGGCGCCCCATCCCGGACCCTGGCCACCGCCGGGACCCGGGTCACCGGCGGGCGTGGCGATGCCCTGGACGAGCATCGTGCCGGTCCGCACCTGACGGGCCACGTTGAACCCGCGTGCGGTGTGGGCAGAGGTCACCGCACCGGAGAGGCCGTAGACCGAGTCGTTGGCGATCCGCACGGCGTCGGCGTCGGTGCCCGAGTAGGGGACCACGGTCAAGACCGGACCGAAGATCTCCTCCTGGGCGATCCGCATCGAGTTGTCACCCACGAGGATGGTCGGCTCGTAGAAGAAACCCTTGGTCAGGTGCTCAGGGCGCTTGGCTCCACAAAGGACCTCAGCACCCTGCTCGATGCCCGATGCCACGAGACCCTCAACACGCGCACGCTGCTGCTCGCGGATGAGCGGGCCGAGGGTGACGGAGGGGTCGGTGGGGTCGCCGATGACGATCTGGCTGAGCGCATCGGCGATGCCGTCCTTGAAGGCGTCGAGGTAGCGCTCGGGCAGCAGCAGGCGGGTCTGCAGCGCGCAGCCCTGGCCACAGTGGGTGAGCATCTGGCCGAAGCCGATCATGCGGGCGTAGTCCTCGCCGACGTCGTCGAGGACGATGGCTGCGCTCTTTCCGCCGAGCTCGAGGTGCAGACGCTTCATGGTCTCGGCACCCGCCGCCATGATCCGCTTGCCGGTGGCCGTCGAGCCGGTCATGGTGATCATGTCGATCTTCGAGCTCGTCGACATCTCCTCGCCGACCTCGGCGTGACCGACGATCACGTTGAAGACGCCGGGAGGAACCTCGGCCTCTTCGACGGCCCGGGCGATGAGCATCGCATCGAGCGGGGTCCAGGGGTGGGGCTTGAGCACCACGGTGCAGCCCGCCGCAAGGGCCGGAGCAGCCTTGACGACGTTGAGCATGAAGGGGAAGTTGAACGGGGTGATCGCCCCGACGACGCCGACGGGCTCGCGGAAGGTTCCGCTCCCCGACATGGCCATCGGACCCCCGGTGGGCTGGTCGAGCTCAACCCAGCGGAACCCGTGCTCGGCGAGGTCTGCATTCGAATCGAACATGCCGATGGAGCCCGCCGCCTGGATGTAGTCGACGGCGAAGCCCGCACAGCCGGTCTGGGCCACGATCAGGTCGCGCAGCTCCTGGGCGTCACGCATGAGGATCTGGCTGATCCGGCGGAGGTAGCCGGCGCGCTCGGCAGGCTTCATCCAGGGCCAGGGACCTTCGTCGAAGGCGGTTCGTGCAGCATCGATCGCTCGCTTGGCGTCGGCCACGGAGGCCTCGGGAACCGAACCGATCACCTCTTCGGTGGCCGGATTGAGGACCTCAATGCGGCCCTTCGTTCCATCTCCGGACTCCCACCGTCCGTTGATGAACATCTCGAAGTCGAACGATCCCATGTTCCCCCCTGTTGTCTTGCTGATTGTGTTGCGAACGTGTCTGTGTCGTCGAACGAGCCGATGCTATCGCCGCAGGTCTCGCCGTGACCGGCTCGACCTCAACGCGTCCATGGCGCCAAGGCTTCGAGGTGGCGCTGCATGCGTCGCTGTGCGAGGTCGCCGTCTCCGGAGAGCACCGCGGTGACGATGGCCCGGTGCGCTCGTTGTGATTCGCTCAGTGCGCTCGGCACGTCGGCGCCGGCTTCGGAGACCACGCGGATCCTGGTGAGCTCGACGAGGACGTCGATGAGCATCTCGAGGACCCGATTGCCCGACAGGCGTGCGAGGACGCCATGGAGGTCGTGGCCCACCATCGGGTTCTGGGTCTCCACTGCCGCGGTCTCGGCTGCCATGGTCTCGTTGAGCTCGGCCACGCCTTCACGATCGAGCGCCTTTGCTGCATGGTCGACCGCAGCGGTCTCGAGGATCTCGCGAACCTCGAAGAGGTCTCGCTGGTCGATGCCGGTCCACTCGAGGTACATCGCGATCGACGACGCGATCGCATCGACCCCGGGCTCGACGATGAAGAGTCCGCCACCGGGGCCCCGCCGCATCGTGGCGATCTGATGGTGCTCGAGGAGTCGCACCGCCTCGCGCAGCACCGAGCGGCTGACCTCGTGTTCTCCCAAGAGATCGGCCTCGCACCCCACGTGCGCACCGACGGGCCAGCCCTGGGAAGCGATGTCCTCGAAGATCGCCTGGGCGGTGTGCTCGGCCAACTTGCCGCTCCTCCCGATGATCTCGGGTGGTTCGGTGAGGCGCCGCTGGCGAGAGCGTCGGGCCTGGAGGTACTTCGCTTCGGCCGCAAGGTGGGTCCGCATCCGCCGGGCGGCCCGCTCTGCATCCCCGGTGCGCACTGCCGTGGCGATGGCCCGATGGGCGCCGTGAGAGGCCTCCATCGTCTCGGCTCGCACTCTGGTGGACGCAGGGAGGAAGAGCACCGTGGTGCGGGTGAGGATCTCGACGAAGAGCGCCAGGGCGGGGTTGCCGGTCAGCTCGGAGACCACGGTGTGCATCGCATAGGGATTCGGATCATCCCGAGCGTCCGTGTCGGTGGTGAACGCATCGAGGCGCCGTGCCCCGTCGGCCGTGAGGCGCTTGGCAGCCAGCCGTGCGGAGGCCTCCTCGAGGATCAGGCGGACGTCGAAGACCTCATCGGTCTCCGCACCCACGTAGAAGAGGTAGACGAGCAGGGCGTCGAGGATCGAGTCGATGCTGGGGGAGAGCACGATGAGTCCGCCCCCGGGCCCCTTCTTCATCGTGGCCACGTGGCGATGCTCGAGCAGCCGGATGGCCTCGCGCAGCACGGCTCGACTGACCTGATAGCGAACGAGGAGCTCGGCTTCGGAGCCGAAGTTCTCCCCCTCTTCGACGCCGTCGACGACCAGGTCGCGAGCGATCTGGTCTGCCGTGCGCTCAGCCAGCTTGGCGCTCATCGACGAGGGGCTCATCGCTGAGCCGCCCCAGATCGGGCCGCGAGGCCGTCGGTGAGTGAGAAGTGCTGCATCGGGATTTAGGATACTCTTTCCACGTTCCGCCATCGGGCGGCCCTGCGCCCAATGCGCAGGTTGAGTGAGGAGGGTCACCAATGGCCGAGGCCTGGATCATCGATGCGTGTCGCACCCCGCGGGGAATCGGCAAGGTGGGCAAGGGCTCGCTCGCCGAGATCCATCCCCAGCCCCTCGGCGCCTCCGTGCTCGAGGCCATCGTCAAGCGTCAGGGCATCGACCCCAATGACATCGACGACGTGATCTTCGGGACCAGCCTCCAGGCCGGCACCCAGGGCGGCGACCTCGGTCGCATGGCCGCCCTTGATGCTGGATTCCCCATCTCCGCCAGCGGTGTGACCCTGGACCGCTACTGCGGCTCGGGCATCACGGCGACCAACCTGGCGGCCGCCATGGTCCAGGCCGGGTTCGAGGACCTCGTCATCGCCGGCGGCGCCGAGATGATGTCGTCCTATTCCGCCAACACCAAGGGCTCGCGTCGCCTGCCCTTCATGGACAAGGACAACATGCACCTGCGGGCGCTGCACCCCCAGACGAACCAGGGTGTCGCCGCCGACGCCATCGCCACCATCGAGCAGATCCCCCGTTCGGCTCTCGACGAGCTGGCGCTTGAGTCCCAGCGCCGGGCCGCAGTGGCTCTGGCAGAAGGCCGCTTCGAGCGCAGCGTGATCCCGGTGCTCAACGAGGACGGCAGCGTGGCCTTGGCGGTCGATGAGTACCCCCGTCCCTCGACCACGATGGAGACCCTCTCTCAGTTGCCGCCGTCGTTCACCGAGCTGGCGGACCACCCGATGGACGAGGAGGGCAACACCTATCGCTCGATGCTGCAGCGGCGCTACACCGGCCTCGACATCACCCACGTCCACCACGCGGGGAACTCCTCGGGAGTCGTCGACGGCGCGGCGGCGGTCCTGATGGCCTCGGACTCCTACGCCACGGCGCACGGGCTCAAGCCCCGTGCACGCGTGGTGGCCGCTGCGAACATGGGCGACGACCCCACCTTGATGCTCAACGCACCGGTCCCCGCCACCAAGAAGGTGCTCGAGCGCGCCGGGATGACCCTTGAGGACATCGATCTCTTCGAGGTGAACGAGGCATTCGCCGTGGTGCCCGAGAAGTACATCCGGGACCTCAACATCGACCGGGAGAAGATCAACGTGAATGGCGGGGCCATCGCCCTCGGGCACCCCATCGGTGCGACCGGTGCGATGTTGATCGGCACGGTGCTCGACGAGCTTGAGCGCCGTGACCTCCAGGTGGGTCTCGTGACGATGTGTGCAGGTGGCGGCATGGCCCCGGCGATCATCATCGAGCGGATCTGAGTCGAGAACAGAACGTAAGGAAACCAGGGGAGGAGACGGTCCAGATGAGCGAGACGTCTGCAGAGTTCGAGAAGGCAACTGACTATTCCTTCAAGGAGGAAGACATCGAGGCGGCCAAGGCGCTGGTCGGTGTGTGGTCCGCCACCCGCCACCGCGAGTGGCTCACTAAGGCAACCCATGACTCGATGCGGAACTTCGCCCGCAGCTACGGGGACGACAATCCGCTGTACTCCTCGGAACACTACGGGGACTCGACCCGATGGGGAGGCCAGATCGCCCCGCCGATGATCGGCATCGCGCTCAACAAGCCGCTCCTCGCCGACAAGACGGGGGAGAAGCGTCGCCTTCCCTCCTTCCGAGGGATCCATGTCTTCGTCTCAGGGAGCACCTGGAACTGGTACCGGCCGCTGCTCGAGGGCGATGAGCTCTACAGCTTCGGTGGCATCGAGTCGGTGGTGGAGAAGAAGTCCGAGTTCGCCGGTCGGTCGGTGATCATCACCAGTGCGAACGTCAAGATGAACCAGCGCAGCGAGATCGTGGCGATCGCGAGGACCTTGGCGATCTACACGGAGCGCAAGACCGCCCGGAAGAAGGGAAAGTACGCGGCCATCGAGCCGGCCACCTACACCGATGAGGAGCTCGAGGCCATCGACGCCATCTACGAGGCCGAGATCGTCCGTGGCAGCGAGACCCGCTACTTCGAGGACGTCGAGGTGGGCGAGGTGCTCCAGGCCAAGGCCAAGGGCCCGTTGACCGAGACCGACATCATCGTCTTCCATGCCGGCGGCTATGGGTTCGTTCCCTATGAGCCCTGCTCGAACCGGATCGCCTACAAGAACCGCCAGCGCATCAAGGCGTTCTACGTCAAGAACCAGTACGGCATCCCCGACACGTCCCAGCGAGTCCACTGGGACTCCGACTGGGCCAAGGCGATCGGCAACCCGATGGCTTATGACTACGGCGTGATGCGCGACTGCCACCTCGCGCACTTCATCACCGACTGGATGGGCGACGATGCCTGGCTCGTCGAGCAGTCGAGCGAGATTCGTAAGTTCAACTACGCCGGCGACACCACGTTCCTGACCGGCGAGGTGGTGGCCAAGCGCATCGAGGACGGCCGGTGCCTGGTCGACATCGAGATGCGGGGCACCAACCAGCGCGGCGACGTCACTTGCCCCGGGCGAGCCACGGTGGCGCTGCCCAGCCGGGAGCACGGCGTGGTCCTGCTGCCCGAGGTCGACCCGGCCCTCCAAGCGCAGGCCACCGCGATGATGGAGCGCCACCGTGAGCTGGTGGCGGAGCGAGCGCTCGCCGGTGAGCGGACCGACTGACCTCGACGCGTGGGTTGCCGAACACTGGGACCCACAACGAAGCGTCCGTGAGTGGTGGCGCGCCCTCTTCGACGCGGGGCTCTCCTATCCCTCGTGGCCGGTGGGGCTCGGCGGGTTAGGCCTGAGCGCCCGGGAGGCTCGCCAGATCACCGAGGCCCTGGCGCGCCACGGGGTGATCGGGCCGCCGACGGGGAACATGGGCGCGGGTCTGGCGGCGCCGACCATCCTGGCGCACGGCACCGAGGAGCAGATCGCCACGCACGTCGGAGCCATCGCCCGCGGCGAACGCTCGTGGTGCCAGCTCTTCAGTGAGCCCGGGTCGGGATCCGACCTGGCCTCGCTCGGCGCGCGGGCCATACGCGACGGCGACGAATGGGTCATCACGGGCCAGAAGGTGTGGAACTCGCGCGCGGATGAGTCCGACATGGGCCTGCTCCTGGCTCGGACCAACGTCGAGGTGCCCAAGCACGCGGGGATCACCTATTTCTTGATCGACATGCACCAACCGGGTGTCGAGGTCCGACCCCTGCGCACCATGGCAGACACGACACCGTTCTGCGAGGTGTTCCTCACCGAGGCACGGGTCAGTGCGGATCAGATCCTCGGCGGCCAGGACGCAGGATGGTCCGTGGCCCAGACCACTCTGCACGCCGAGCGCAACATGGTGGCGGGTGGCGGCCATGCCGGGCTGGTGGCGGCACGCGCCGGGATCCACGGCGACCTTGATCGAACCTGCGAAGAGGTGCTCGAACGAGCAAGGGCGTCGAGCTCGACGGCTCGGCCGATCCTGCGCTCAGGGGCGGTGCCCGCCAAGGTGATGATCCAGCTCGCCGCGGACTTCGGTGCGAACGAGGACCCGCTCATCCGCCAAGAGTTGGCCCGCTACATCACTCAGATCCGGGTGAACGGATGGACCATGCAGCGAAGTGCCCTGGCCAAGGGGCAGCTCACCGGTGCGGACGGTTCGATCGCCAAGCTGACCACGGCACGGATCTGCCAGGAGTCCCGTGACCTCTCCTATGGGATCGTCGGTCCAGCCGGGACGTTGAGCGGATCAACTTCTCCGATCAACGGTGAGCTCCAGACGGTGAACCTCTCAAGCCCGGGGAACCGCCTCGGCGGAGGAACCGACGAGATCCAGCTCAACGTGATCGCCGAGCGGGCCCTCGGACTCCCGAGGGAGCCCTCGGCCGACAAGGACGTGCCCTATCGGGACCTCTCTGTGGGGTCGCTCACGCCACGCGGCTCCTGAAGCATCTCGCTCCCAAGTCCTCCTAGAGTCAGGGTCGATTCAGAGGAGGGGTAGTGAACGGAACCAGTTATTTCCACGTCGGCATGGTGGTCGAGAAGATCGGACCCGCTCTCGAACAGCTCAGCGAACTCGCTGGCTACACCTGGCAGACGCCGATGACGGTGCCGGTGCCCGTGCGCGATGCGCAGGGGAAGGAGTACACCGTGGAGATCACCATGGTCTATTCCAATGAGGCCCCCTACCTCGAGGTGATCGAGGGTATTCCCGGAACCCCCTGGGCACATGATCCCAACGGATCGAACCTCCATCACCTTGGGTTCGCCGTCGAGGACACCGCCGCGTCGGGTGCCCACGCGGCGACCTGTGGATGCCCCCTCGAAGTCGGTTCGCTCGGTGAGGACGGGGAGTTTCCGACCACCTTCAGCTATCACCGGGGGATGGGCATCCGGATCGAGATGGTCCAGGCGATGGCCGCGGCTGCGATGACCGGCAACCTCGGGTGAGGCGGTCGACCTGATCTGGGACCTTCGTCCCTTTTCCGGGGACAGGAGTGCGGATTTCCTATTGAAGGCCAACTAGAGAAGTAAGAAGGACTAGACGCAGTGAAAGACGCAGCGACCATCTCTCTTTCGACAGGACACCCCTAATGGCCATCCGCCCGACCAACGATCGCTCCCTCCGAAATCGGCTCCTTGTTCGGTGTGCTGGCGTCGCACTGTTGAGTGGCGGAGCACTTGGCGGGATGGGTCTCGTGAGCGCTCACGAGGCACTTGCAGGGATGCCGCTCTGCACCTCACTCGGGGTTCTGCCCGCAGGCCCTCCGGTGATCTGCGTGATCGCGAAGGGGACGACCGTCGATTTCACGATCAAGGGCGGAAACGGCAGTGCTGGCGGGAGCGGTGGAGCCGGTGGGGTCGGAGGGCACGGACTCACCTCGGGATCCGTGCTCTCCTCCGGCGGCTCCGGCGGCGCAGGAGGAACGGGTGGAGCCGGTGGGGCGGGGATGAAGTTCTCC
>CAWUMT010000045.1:0-7980 GCA_963923735.1 uncultured Acidimicrobiales bacterium | reverse complement strand
GATCTTGTCGACGGCCTTCTCGATGCCGCGCTTCAGACCGAGCGGGTTGGCGCCGGCCGCGACGTTGCGCAGACCTTCGCGAACCAGGGCCTGGGCCAGCACGGTGGCCGTGGTGGTGCCGTCGCCGGCGACGTCGTCAGTCTTCTTGGCGACTTCCTTGACCAGTTCGGCGCCGATCTTCTCGTAGGGGTCCTCGAGGTCGATCTCCTTGGCGATGGACACACCATCGTTGGTGATCGTGGGGGCGCCCCACTTCTTGTCGAGGACCACGTTGCGGCCCTTGGGGCCGAGGGTGACCCGGACTGCGTCGGCCAGCTTGTTCATGCCGACCTCAAGGGCCCGACGGGCCTCTTCGTCGAATGCGATGAGCTTCGCCATGTGTACTTCCTCCTGCGGGAACGTGGCTTACGGGGAAGCCAAGGTTAGCACTCTGATATGCCGAGTGCTAGCAGACCCCTCGCCGGACTGCTAGGCCCGCAGGGGGCCCGAATGACAGGAAAGAAGGCTCAGCCGCCAGCGACAGCGGGGACGACCGAGATCACCGCACCCTCAGGCACAGGGGTCTCGAGGCCCTCGAGGAACCGGACGTCCTCTTCGGCAAGGAACACATTCACGAAGCGGCGCAGTGCGCCGGCCTCGTCGAAGATGCGCTCCCCGAAGCCCGGGTTGGTCTGGTCGAGGGCCCGAAGGGCCTCGCCCACGGTGGCGGCCTCGACGGGGATCTCCCCCTGGCCACCGGTGAGCTGACGAAGCTGGGTGGGGATGCGGACGGTGACGGACATGGTGATGCTCCTTGGTCTGGTCTGTTCAGCCTCGAACCGGGTCCTCGAGGCCGAAGGCGGCATCGAAGGCTTCGAGGGTCGGGGTGATGGTGTGGGTGGGGCCGACGGACCCCGAGAGGGCTTCGACCGTCTTGAGGCCGTGGCCTGAGACGATGGCCACGGTGCGCTCGTCGGGTCGGATGACGCCCTCGGCGGCCAGCTTGACCAACGTGGCGATCGTCACGCCGCCAGCGGTCTCGGCGAAGATGCCCTCGGTCCGGGCCAGCAACTTGATGCCGTCGATGATCTCGGCATCGGTGACGGCACCGCAGCCTCCGCCGGTCTGACGGATCTGCTCGAGTGCGTACCACCCGTCGGCCGGGTTGCCGATGGCGAGGGACTTGGCGATGGTGTCCGGCTTGACCGGCGCGATCGCATCGGTGCCCGCGTTGAACGCGGTGGCCACCGGTGAGCAGCCGAGTGCCTGAGCACCCGAGATGCGCACCTCGGGCTCTTCGGGCAGGAGGCCGACCTTGCCGAGCTCCTTGAAGCCCTTTGCCACCTTGGTGAGCTGGGAGCCCGAGGCGATGGGGACGACCACATGATCGGGAGCCTGCCAACCGAGTTGCTCGGCGATCTCGAAGGCGAGGGTCTTCGAACCCTCGGCGTAGTACGAGCGCACGTTGACGTTGACGAACGCCCAGGCCGGACGCTCAGAGGTGAGCTCGGCACAGAGACGGTTCACATCGTCGTAGGTTCCCTCAACAGCGATGACCTCCCCGCCGTAGACGGCGGTCATCATGATCTTGGCCTGCTCGAGGTTCGAGGGAATGAGCACCACCGAGGCCATGCCCGCACGGGCGGCATGGGCAGCGACCGAGTTGGCAAGGTTTCCCGTCGAGGCACACGCGGCAACCTTGAAGCCCAGTTGACGCGCCTTGGTCAACGCCACTGAGACCACGCGGTCCTTGAACGAGCCGGTGGGGTTCGCAGTGTCGTCCTTGATCCAGAGCTCCTTGAGGCCGAGCTCGGCGCCGAGTCGCTCGGCGCGCACCAGCGGCGTGAAGCCGGCGCCGAGGTCGATCGGCACCGCGTCCTCAACGGGCAGCAGGTCGGCGTAGCGCCACATGGTGCGCGGCCCGGCCTCGATGGAGGCTCGGGAGATCCGCGACGCGATGGCGTCGTAGTCGTAGGCCACCTCAAGGGGACCGAAACAGAAGTCGCAGACGTGCAGGGCCTCAGCGGGGAAGTCACGTCCGCACTCACGACAACGGAGTCCGGCGACGGTGCTCATTTCAGGTATTCACTCCTCTGGATCATCGAATCGGGCGTTGGCACCTGGACCTCGAGTCCCCGTTCCGGAGACCTCGAACTGGTTGCCGCAGCGTCACAGGGCCCGTCCCTCAGCTGCTCTTGATGAGGCCTCCATTCTTACCCGGCACCAAAGGAGCGTCAATCCCGGGTCTTTCCCTGCCGGCGACGAGATGGGATCATGGATCCATGCGCCTCTCAGTGACCGGTCGTCGAGCCGCTCAGGAGACCCCTCGAGCCGTCAAGACCTTCGATCACCGTGTCCTCGATGAGGACGCCATCCTCGAGGCCAAGGGCACGACAAGGATCGCCGTGGTCATTCCCGCACGCGACGAGGAGGAGACCATCGGCGCCGTCCTTCGGGCGCTTCGGCCTCAGGGGGTGGATGGCTCTGGCCTCATCGACGAGATCCTGGTGGTGGACGACGGCTCCCGGGACACCACCGCCGAGGAGGCCCGCCGGCACGGAGCGAGGGTCATGTCCCTCGAGGGTGGTGGCAAAGGCGCGGCCATGGCCTCGGGCGTGGCGGCATCGAACGGTGACCTGATCGCCTTCCTCGACGCGGACGTGACCAACACGGATCTTCACTTCGTGCCGCGTCTGGTCGGACCGCTCCTCCTCGACAAAGAAGTGCAGTTGGTCAAGGCGTTCTACGACCGCCCCTTCGAAGGGTCCGCCTCCGGCGGAGGACGCGTCACCGAGCTGTGTGCACGACCGGCACTCGAGCTGCTGTTTCCCGAGCTCACCGAAGTGCGTCAGCCCCTCGCCGGTGAGACCGCCGTGCGTCGCACCGCACTCGGGCGTCTCACCATCGAGCGCGGCTACCGGGTCGAGATGGGTCTCCTGCTCGATGTGGCTCACGTCTTCGGCCCACAAGCCATCGCCCAGGTCGACTTGGGAGTGCGCATCCACCGCAACCGGCCCTTGAGCGAATTGGGGCCCATGGCCACCGAGGTGCTCGGCACGGCACTCGAGCGCGCACAGCGCTGGGGCCGAACGATCTGATCAGCGAGCGCGTCGCGCTCAGCCAGCGAGGTCGGGTCCGACGAGGACCACGACATCATCGCCTGCCGCACCGGGCACCGGCACCGACGTCGTCAGCGGTGCGACGGCCGACTTGGCAACCTTGAGCTCAGCCGCCACTTCGAGGGCGGCAGTCTTGCGGCCCTTGGCGTAGTAGATCTGCGAAGAAGGCACCTGAGAGGTGGCATTCACCGGTGGCAGCGTGTTCCAACCCAGTGTCTGGAGTTGCTGGGTCACCTTTGTTGCCGCACCCGCAGTTGACGAGGCATTGGCCACCTGGACCTTGGTCTGCGACTTGGGCACCGTCGTGGTGGGTCCATGCGGCTTGGTGGTCGTGGTGGTCGATGCTGAGCCAGATCCACCGATAGCCGTCGGGAACGTGCCCTGCGTGAGGAACAGGACTGCAGCAACCACGAAGGCGGCCGTAACCGCGGCGGCGCGAGGAAGATTCAGATGACCGACGTCGGGGCCCCGACTGCCAGATCCACTCTTGGAGGCATCACTCACGGGACCCGATGCTAGCGGCCCCGACCTCGGTGGGATCGGGCCCTATCCTTGGGAACCCAAGCACCGGCCGGTGTGGCGCAGTTGGCTAGCGCAGGCGATTTGTAATCGTCAGGTCGTGGGTTCGAGTCCCACCACCGGCTCTCCTGGCGACCTCGGTCGAATCGGTCCACCCGATACGATCGGCCACGTGAGCCGCGGACGACACCACGAATCGAAGACGCGGGGCATCCTCCTCGAGTTCCGCGGCTTCGTCCTGCGAGGAAACGTGGTGGACCTCGCCGTTGCCATCGCCGTGGGCGCTGCCTTCACCGCCGTGGTTGCGGCGCTCACCTCCTCGTTCATCACGCCGCTGATCGGAGCGGTCTTCGGAAAGTCTTCCTTCGATGGACTGGACTTCACGATCAACGGATCGGTCTTCGCCTACGGCAAGTTCATCAACGCGCTGATCACCTTCTTCATCACCGCTGCTGTGCTCTTCTTCTTCGTGGTCAAGCCACTGAGCCACCTGTTGATCAAGTTGGGAATGGCGCCGGCGGTCCCCATGGGCAAGGCACCATGCCCCGCGTGCCTCACAGAGATCCCCGTGGGTGCGACGCGCTGCGCCTTCTGCACCACCGAGCTAGGGGAAGGCTGGTCACCCACCGACAACGTCGAGGATCAGCCCGAGTCCTGATCACCCCGGGGTGATCCACACCCGCTTCCGGGCGTTTCGGTGAGTGAAGTCGCCTAGGAAGAGAACCCGCGCTGGCGAGCTACCTCATAGATCGCCACTGCACCCGCAACTGACGCGTTGAGTGATTCGGTCTTCCCTGCCTGGGGGATCGAGGCAAGCTCAGTACAACGCTTGCGACTCAGGCTGGCCAGCCCCTTGTCCTCGGACCCCACGACGAGCGCCACTGGGCGATCACGCAGGTCGAGGCTGAACAGCGACCGCTTGGCCTCACCGGCGAGACCGACCACCTCGACCCCCGCCTTGGCCAGTCGCTCAAGCGCAGAGGGAACACCGGAGACCGAGCAGAATCTCAGATGTTCGATCGAACCTGCGGCGACCTTGGTCACCGTCGGTGACACCCGTGCGGAGCGGTGACGCGGCAGCAGGATCCCGGTCACGCCTGCACATTCCGCCGTACGCAAGAGCGAACCGAGGTTGTGGGGATCGGTGAGTCCATCGCAGACCAGCAGGAACGGGTGTCCGTCGCCTTGGGAAAGCAGGTCGTCGAGTTCGTGGTCCTTGAGCGGCTTGGTGTAGGCCAGAACCCCCTGATGCGATTCGGTGGCAGCCTCGCGATCCACCCGTGCTCGCGAAACGACTTCGAGGGGCACCCGAAGCTCACGGCACAGCGACTCGATTCGATCGAGCTGCTCAGAGGGGTCGAGTTCGGCAGCCATGAGCACGCGGTTCGTCGGTCGGGTCCGGGCCTGGAGCAGCTCGATCACCGCATTGCGACCCTCGACCTGATCGCCTCCGAGCCCCTGTGCACGGGGAGCCGTGCGGCGGGGAGGTTGGGAGGCGCTCCGACCTCGTGGTGCCGCTCCGCGCGCCGGTGGCTTGCCGCGCCCGCCCTGGGGCTTGCCCCGACCGCCCTTGCCTCTCGGTGCGGGGCTCATCGCTCCTCCACCAGCGCCACGGCGAGGGCGGCAATGCCCTCTCCACGACCCAAGAACCCGAGGTGCTCGGTTGTCGTCGCCTTGACCGACACCGGAGCACCGGAGCGCTCTGAGAGGATCTCGGCCATCGCTCCCATGTGGGCGGCAAGCCGAGGGCTCTCACAGATCAAGGTCACGTCTGCATTCACGGGTTGAAAGCCTGCCACGGCCAGCTTGGCCAGCACCTGATCCAACAACACCAGCGATGAGGCGTCCTTGTAGGCCGCATCGGTGTCGGCGAAGTGACGACCCAAGTCCCCCAGTCCGGCGGCACCCAGCAAGGCATCCATCAGGGCATGGGTGGGAACGTCCGCATCGGAGTGACCGATCAGCCCTCGCTCCCCAGGCAGCACCACTCCCCCGAGCACCAGGACTCGTTCGGGGTCATCAGAGAATGCGTGGACGTCCACGCCTTGGCCGATGCGCATCAGGCCTCCTTCACGAACAGCTGCGCCATGCGCAGATCAGACGGGGTGGTGAGTTTGATGTTCTCAGGCTCGCCCTCCACCACCACGATGGTGCCGCCGATGGCCTCAACGAGCCCAGCATCGTCGGTGGCTTCCTCGCCCGCATCATGCGCAGCGCGCAGGATCCCCGCGCGAAAGGCCTGCGGAGTCTGCACCGCAACAAGATCCGCGCGGGGAACCGTCTCGATGACCCGTCGGTGCCCCTCAATCGTCGCCACTCGCTTGATCGTGTCCGAGACGGGCAGCGCACAGATTGCTCCGTCGACACCTGAATCCAATCCGCCCACGACGGCAGTGAAGAGTGCAGGCGATGCCAAGGGCCGCGCCGCATCGTGGACGACGATCACGTCATACTCCGGACTGATCACTGCGAGCCCGGCACGCACCGAGTCAGCTCGAGTGTCACCACCCACGACAAGGAGGTCGGCGCCGTGGGCATCAGTGATTCCCTCCGGTGCAACCAGCACTACCTGCGTGGCGACCGATCGTGCCGCCTCGACCGAGCGTTGGGCGACGGTGCGCCCGTCGAGCTCGAGGAACTGCTTCGGGCCGCCGAAGCGGATCCCTTGGCCCCCGGCGACGACAATGGCCGCGATGTGCGGGCCGGTCGTGCTCACGGCCTAGGGCAGCGCGTCCGTCAGGCGCTGCTCCGCAGTCTCTTCGTCCACGTTGAGGGCGAAGGTCAACTCCGAGACCAGGATCTGACGAGCCCGGCTGAGCATGCGCTTCTCTCCTGCGGAGAGGCCCTTGTCCTTGTCGCGGATCGACAGGTTCCGCACCACCTCGGCGACCTGATAGATGTCGCCGGAACGGAGCTTCTCGGAGTGGTTCTTGTAACGACGCGACCAGTTGGTCGGCATACGGGCTTCCTTCTTGCGAAGCACGGCGAAGACCTCTTCGACTTCCTCGTCGTTGATGACCTCACGGAGCCCCACACCCTCGGTGTTGTCGGCCGGGACCATCAGCGTCAGGTCTCCATAGGCGAGACGGAGGATCAGGTACTCCTTCTTCTCCCCGAAGGCCACCCGCTTCTCACGCTTCTCGACGATCGCTGCCCCGTGGTGGGGGTAGACGACCTTGTCTCCGACCTTGAAACCCATGGTGATCCTTCCTGCTCCCCGAACGGAGGGTTCGGGCGCCAACCGGGGGCGATCGTCGCCAGCCGGAAGATCAATTCTACCAGCCCGGTGGTTTCGAGGATCCGAGCCTCAGGCGCTGGCCGAGAGCCTGGAGACGCCCGCCACCAGCTCGGCCACGTTGGCCACCTCGACCCGGGTCATCCCTGCGGGGACCTCGGTGCCTTGAGGCACGATCGCCGTGGTCAGGCCCACTCGGGCTGCCTCCTCCAGGCGTCGGGTGGCCGAGAGGACTGAGCGCACGGAACCTGTGAGCCCCACCTCGCCGAGTGCGACGACGCCCGGATCGAGCGCCTTGCCGAAGAAGGCCGAGACGATCGCCGCGATGAGCGCCGCGTCCACCGCCGGCTCCGTCGCCTTGACTGCGCCGGACGCAGCGACGAAGAGGTCTTGGGAACCGATGCCGAGGTCGCAGTGCGCGTCCAGCACTGCGGCCAACTGGCGAAGGCGTGTGGCCGAGACACCTTGGGCCACCCGAGCAGGTGTAGCCATCGCCGGCGTCACCAATGCCTGGATCTCGACGACCAAGGGACGTGATCCCTCTGCGAGCACCGTGGCCGCCGAACCGGGCAGGGCCGCACCCCGCTCCGCCAGCATCGTGGCCGAGGGGTCCTCCACGGAGATCAGTCCCTCCGAGCCGAGCTCGAGGATCCCGACCTCACCCGCAGGACCGAAGCGATGCTTCACCGTGGTGATCACCCGCTGGCGATGGTGACGATCGCCTTCGATCGCAACGACCGTGTCGACCAGGTGCTCGAGGGTGCGCGGACCGGCCAGCTCGCCATCCTTGGTCACGTGCCCGACCAGCACCATGGCCAGGTTCCGCCGTCGGGCCAAGGCACTCAGTTGTTCTGCTGCGTTGCGGACCTGTGCGACACCACCCGAGAGCGATCGCAGGTTGGGATCTGACAGGGTGCTCACTGAGTCGACCACGCACATCACCGCGTCCGTGGTCTCGAGTGCCGCCAGCGCCTCGGTGAGATCTGCGGTCCCAAGCATCTGGACGGGCGCCGCGCCACCCCCGAGTCGTCGCGTGCGCTCAGCGACCTGGGCCACGCCCTCCTCGGCCGCCACCACAAGGACGCCGTGGCCGGTGGCCGCGGCGAAGATGGCCAGCTGCGTGCACAG
>CAWUMT010000044.1:0-8003 GCA_963923735.1 uncultured Acidimicrobiales bacterium | reverse complement strand
ACAGCCTCTGACCAGGTCGTCTTTGACGCTTGCGGCGAGCACAGGACCCTCCCATGAGAGCAGCGCGGGAAGGACGAGCGACGAGGTCTTGCCCGACTGGGTGGGACCGAGGATCAACATCGAGGATCCCTCCGGGGCGGCGAGCATTGAGGCAGTCGATCGCCATCTCGAGGTCGCCCAGGTTCCCAGCACCAGACGACGAGTGAGGATGTGGCGGACTCGAAGATCCCTCGCGTCGCTCCGACTTCCGAACCGAGCTCCGCGCGCGTGCGATGTGGAGCGCTCCAGGAGCACCAACGCTCCTGATCCCGAGAGGAGCAACAGCCAACTGCTCACCCGAACATCAACCCGTCGGTGTCCACCAGCGCCGACTCCTGCGTTCCGACGAGGTGACGGACCAGCGTCGAGGATCCACCGACCTTCCAGAGCGCGACTCCACGAGGAAGATGGGCAAGGACTTCTATCTCAGGTGCGTTCAACCCCAGCAACTGCGCAGAGGACCCAACTTCTCCCGGAGGCAGCTGGTAACAGATCCGGGTCTCTGAGTCCGAGAGCAGGCCTTCAGCAAGGTGCCGGACCTCCGTGTCTTCTTCTCCCACCGCAAGCAGGTCCGAAGGACGGTGGAGCACGGCGAAGTTGGCCACCCCCCAGGCGCGTGAGAGCTTCCAGGAGGCTTGGAGCCAACGGGCCACCGCGGGTTCGCGCAGCACAGCCCAGGCCTCATCGAGCACGAAGATCGTCTTGCGTCCGACCTTGGAGCGGCGTCGAACCTCTGCTTGGAGCCAGGAGGCCGCACACGCCATGAGGAGACCCAACGCCGGTGATCCATAGAGTGCCGAGAGGTCAAGACACACCATCGGTGCCGCGACGTCGAGGTCGACGTTGCTCTCCTCGTCGAAGAGGCCCGCCAGGTCCCCGCTGACCAGCCTCCTCAGCCCGAGGCCTAGGTCGCGTCCTTCCTCTTTCAATGAAGTGACACTGGTAGAGATGGCATGCGCGGCGTGTTCGGTCGGGTTCAAGAGCGAGTCGACCACGCGCGCGATCGTCGGGACTCCCTCCTGACATCCGCGAAGGGCCACCTCGAGCGCGGCGCGTTCACGGGCTAACAGGGTTCGCTCGAGTGAGCGCTCCCCCAACGCGTCAAGAAGCGTGAGCTGAGCGGGGAACTGCTCCGCTGCCCCGATGTCAAGGGGATTGAGCCGCAGGGTGCCCGCAGGATCCAGCGTGATCACCTGCGCGCCACACTGCCGGGCGAGGGCGCCATACTCACCCTTGGGATCCAGGATCATCGCCGAGCGGCCGAAGGCCAGTTGGCGAAGGAGGAACGTCTTGAGCAGCGAGCTCTTTCCCCTCCCAATCTGCCCAAGGACCACCGCGTTGGGATTGGTGAGCTCCCCTGCCTCATAGCGGCTGAACGGGTCGAAGCAGAACGCTCCTCCGAAGAGGTCATGGCCGATGAACACACCGGGCGTAGAAGAAGCGGTGGCGAAGATCATCGGATAGAGGGCGCCGAGGTGCGCAGTCGTCGTCTCATGGGCACTGACCCCGATCGGCCGGGACGGATCGCGCCATCTCATGAAAGGCCTCGGGCGAGCGGGAACGTGGCCAACCAGCCTCGATGGTGATCACCCTGCAGACGCCTGAGCACGAACCCCGTCTGCGCTGCCGCAAGCTCTGTCCTGCGAACTTCCTCCGCCAACTGCGCTCCACCCTGAGCGTGCACCGAGAGGAATCCGGAGAATCTCAGACCCTGGTGGCCCACTACGAGTTCCTCCTCTCGCACCGAGCGATGATCAGCCTCCGCTCGGCGTCGACGATCCAGGAGGAACCCCGCACGATGGCGCAACTCGTCGTCGGCGGCACCTTTCGTCGTGGCGACCTGCGCTTTCCTCAGCGCAAGGTGTGCATCGATCGGTTCGAAGATCACCGCCATGCGCCGTTGCCCCTCGCCGAGCAGGACTGGGCTGAGGGACTCGGCAGTCACCCCATGGCGTGGCCACTCCTCCACCCACCACGACACGGCTCGACCGGCGGAACACTCGAGGGAATCGAATCCACACCTTGTCGATGCCGACATCGTCGATCGAGCGTCATCCCATTCGAAGTTCTCTCCGAAGGCTTGGCGGATCTCGTCTCCGCCGAGCACGCGAGGACGGCGGTGACCGGTCATCTCAAGTGCATTCGCCAGGCCAAGGGCCTCCGTCAGCAGTTCCTCAATGACGCCCTGAGGGGGTTTGCGCAGCATCCCGGTTCCCAAGAAGAGATGCGCTCGTCGATTCGGAAGCAATGCGTCCGATTCCCGGAGGAGCCCGGCATAGGACTCCACGAGATCCAGCGGGCCCCGCGCCCGTCGTCGCCGATCATGGTCAAGGGTGGTGATCGATCCAGCCTCGATCGAGGCGGACCACCCGACTCGTTCGATCAGGCGTTGTGAACGCGCCAGTTGGCCGATGACGGACGCGAACCCGGCGACGAGACGGCCCTGGCCTGAGGCATCGAGCAGGGCGAACCCGTCGGCCCTGAGTTCGAGGACGACGACCAGACGTCCGTCCACCGAGAGTGCCGAGCCCTGAGTGCCGTGGAGCAACTGAACCTCGAGCCTCTGCACACGATTTCGGAATCGCACGTGATGTGCGATCACCGGGATCCATTCCTCGGCCGTCCTCCCTCGGAACGGGAGGACGGCCATGGTGATGCCGCTCGCGACAAGGACGACGCCGATGAAGAAGGCGGTAGCGGACCCCCAGACGCCAATCATCACGGTAGCCAGCGCGATCGCAGCCACCACGGTGACGACCTGTCCGGCGCGCCACCCAGCCACGGTTCCTCG
The DNA here is from genome assembly GCA_963923735.1 of uncultured Acidimicrobiales bacterium. Lineage (GTDB taxonomy): Bacteria > Actinomycetota > Acidimicrobiia > Acidimicrobiales > RAAP-2 > CAIUMH01. The sequence goes on along the minus strand of CAWUMT010000044.1, from coordinate 5,173 downwards.
GGACTCGCGCGGCCCGAGGCGATAGGGACGTTCAGACATCCTCAGGGTCCCTGCGAGGCCGAATCAATGGACCGAGATGATCCCGCTCGATGACCAACGGCGGCGGCGTGTGGGCCCGAGGTGGCCGGTCCGCAGGCGACCCTGCGTGTGGCGTCACTCGAGGAGCTGCTGGTTCATGGTTTCCGCCCGGCCATCTGGTGGGTTCGGATGCCGGGATGACGTGGGGCTCACCTTGACCACTCGAGCCTGGTGGCGTGACCGGAGCGGGCCCTGGTTCGCGATTGGCCCTGATTGCACTGAAGTCCATCGGGGACTGCGAGGTGGAAGTTCCCGAAGGTTGGAGGGGATCCGAAGCCGCCGCGGCGAGCAAGCTCGGTGCCAATGGAGGCGCAGACCCTGCTCGGACCGCCGTCATGGCCATCGATGCACCTCGTGCGACCGCACCTCGGGTCATCGACCCGGTGGCGCGTTGGCGCACACCCTCGAGATGAAGCGCCGCAGAGGACTCGAAGAGCGGCAACATCCGCAGCAACGTGAACGGAGCGAAGCAGGCGAGCGCAAGCAGTGCGATCCCCGTCATCACCGTGGCCACTCCGCGACCGGACGAGGTCCCGAGCGCCCCTGCCGCCGCACAGAGCGCGACCACGACCACCAACTTGGAGAGGATGAGGGAGATCAACACCTCGGTCAGACGTCGGACCCAAGAGCTCAACACCGGCCACAGCGAACACGCCAGTGCCAGGGGAAGGAAGAGGAGGCAGAGATAGATCGCCGAGCTTCGCAACAACAGCTCCACCCAGAGCACGATTCCTGCCAGCACTGCGAAGGCAGCAAGGAGGAGCAGGATGAATGAGGGCATCGCTGAACCACTTGCGTGGCCGGCGCTCAAGGCTGCAGCCAGCGACGAGGTGACTCCCTGGAGCGCCCCGGGCTGCGCAGCACTCACTGAGCGACAGAGCTCGTCGGTGAGCGCAAGAGCCATCTGAGCGAGCTGGACTGCTCCCCCGGCGAGGATCATGGCGAGAGGGAGTTGCACCAACGCTGCTCTGAGCAGGATCCCTGGGCGTTGAGCAGTGAGAGCCTGAATCGCCGCGAAGAGCAGCATGGGGAGCGCCACCAGCGCCAGAAGGCCCTCCATTGCCTTGAACTGGGTAAGGAACCACGGGGTACGGATCGAAACTGACGTCGTCGCCGAGAGCGTCTGCCCGATCTGGTGGAGCAGCCAGGTCGAGCCATCGGCCACCCACGACGCCATTGAGTCGAGGATGGCTGAAGCCCCCGAACCCACGAGAGAGGACCCTGTGCTGCCGACCCCCTGGCAGAGCGGATCGAGCAGGGGAACGCCGAGGCATGCGGTCCGGACCGGCACTAGTGCAGACCAGTTCCGGCATGGAAGAAGAAGTTCACAAGCTTGGGTGCCGCGCCGATGAGCAGTGCGGCCCCACCCGCCACCAGCACCGTCTTTCGACCGGTGACGGCATGATGGAGGTTCTGGGAATGGGCCCCCAGAGCCCAGGTGACGGACCCGATCACCACAGCCACCAGAGCAAGGACGAGACCCCAGCCTGCGATCCCGTTGGCGATCTGCTGCAGGGTCCCGCTCCCAGGCAGCGCGCCCGCGTTCGGCCGGAGGACCACGTCGGCCCAGCGGGAGAGCTCAAGGACAGATGACGTTTGCATGTGGCTCCTCACAGACCCTGAGCGACCTTTGCGCCAGGACTCGCAACGGTCGGTGCAAACCCCGTCAAACTCAGCGGAACTGCGCCGAACTCGAGGCTGGCTCTGGCATGCTGGACGGGTGACTGTTTCCCTCTCCGCCGCCTCGCTGCCCTTGGGGGCCTGGATCGCCATTGCCGGTGGTGCGTTGGTCTTCGGCATCCTCGTGGGCAGATCGTTGGGATCGAGGAAGGGGAACCGAGCACTCGCCCAACGGTTGATCGCCTTGGGAACTCGCCTCGGGGCGGAACCGCCTGCAGATGACCTCAAGATCGAAGGCGCGCTGAACTACCTGGAGAACGTCACCGGGGCTGCCACTGAGGCAGTGACGGAGTCAAGCGCTGAGGCGATCCGGCTCCGCCGCTCGCTCGACACGCTCCAGCTCGGTCTCGTGTTATGCGATGAATCCGGCACTGTGATCTACCGAAACGAGATGGCTTCCACCATGATGGCCAGCCGTCAGGGCGACGCCCTCGCCGCTCAGGCCGTCACCGAACTTCTGGCCGAGGCATGGGATCGCGGCACGGCGGAGCGCACGTTGGATCTCTACGGTCCACCCCGGCGAGCGCTGGCCGTTCGCGCAGTCCAGATCGACGATGGACGCCGGGCCCTCGGCGTCATCGCCGTCATTGAGGACGTGACGGAGCGGCGAAGGCTCGATGACGTCCGTCGAGACTTCATCGCCAACGTCAGCCACGAACTCAAGACGCCCATGGGTGCCATGGGCCTCCTCGCCGAAACCTTGGTGGCCGAGAAGGACCGCGAGGTGGCCAAGCGCCTTGCCGAGCGGATCCACAACGAGGCATTCCGAGTAAGCCGGATCATCGACGACCTGCTCGACCTCTCTCGCCTCGAGTCCGACCTCCAACGACCCGAGGAGCCGGTGTCGCTGAACCTCGTCATGATCGACGCCGTCGAACGAGTCCGCAACGCTGCTGACCACGCGAAGGTCAAGCTCGAACTGAAGGAGTCCGAGTCACCGCTCACCCTTCGAGGCAGCTCCCAACAATTGGTCTCCGCGATGCATGCGCTCCTCGAGAACGCCATCGCGTATGCCCCCGAAGGCTCTGTGGTCTCCCTCTCGGCGGCCACGTTGGCACCGGAGGATCTGATCGAAGGCTCGTTCAGCACGGAGTCAGGCCGTGCGGGCTGGCGAAGTGGAGTGGACGGGCTCACATCCTGCCCAATGATTTTGCGGGTCTCAGTGGCCGACGCCGGCCAAGGCATCCCAGCCACCGACCTTGAGCGGATCTTCGAGCGCTTCTACCGAGTGGATCGCGGACGGTCGCGTGAGACCGGCGGCACCGGCCTCGGTCTCTCGATCGTGCGCCACGTGGCGGTCAACCATGGTGGCGCCGTAGAGGTCGAGTCACGCGAGGGAGAGGGCTCACGATTCACCCTGCTCCTTCCACTCGGTGAAGGAGCGCTCTGATGGCCAAGAAGGACAAGAAGGACCGACCGAGGCCCGAATCCCAGATCCGAGTCCTCGTCGTCGAAGACGAGGAATCCTTCGTCGAGGCGCTCCAGGTCGGACTGACCAAGGAGGGCTTCGAGGTCACCATCGCGCGCGACGGAGCCGAGGCCCTCGACCAGTTCGCCGCGAGCAACCCTGATCTCGTCCTCCTCGATCAGATGCTTCCCAAGATGTCCGGTGTCGACGTCTGCCGGTTCATCCGAGGTCAGTCCGATGTGCCGATCATCATGGTCACAGCGAAGTCCGAGGAGATCGACACCGTCGTGGCCCTCGAGGTCGGCGCGGACGACTACGTGACCAAGCCCTATCGGATGCGCGAGCTCGTCGCCCGCATGCGGGCGGTGCTCCGACGAGCACCGAGTGGTGTGCCCAGCCTCGGCGATGACGAGCTCCTTGCCCCGGAGGAGCTCGGCGGCATCCGCCTCGAGCCAGAGACCCGCCGCGCCTACGTCCGAGGCGACGAGATCCATCTCCGGCGCAAGGAGTTCGAGCTGCTCCGCCTCCTCATGGAGAATGGAGGGCGTGTGCTCACCCGAGACGTGCTCATCGACCGTGTCTGGGGATCGGACTACGTGGGCGACACCAAGACGCTCGACGTGCACATCAAGCGGCTCCGCTCTCAGATTGAAGAGGACCCCTCGGCCCCCACGCTGATCACCACCATCCGTGGGGTCGGCTACCGCTTCGACGGCTCCTAGCCACGCGACACGGCCCGCCCCCCGAAGGGAGCGGGCCGTCCGCAGAGCTGAATTCCGCTGAGAAGACTCAGGCGGAGTGCTTGGCCTCGTAGCGCTTGCGCCACTCGGCCTTGGGCGTGATGCCCGTGTCCACGTCCGTGGCCAGGGCGCGCAGTGCACCGACGGTTGCCTGCTCCTTGGGCACGTGCTTGAACAGGTCGATGCCGTACCAAGCCGCCACGTTCTCGTGGGTGATCTTGTTGATCTCTGCATCATTGCAGCTGGCGTCCTGGAGCTCCTTCCAGAGCATCTCGGGGCTGCGGGGCCAGGTGCAGTCGGAGTGGGGGTAGTCGCACTCCCACGCGATGTTGTCGATACCGATCCGGTTCCGGTTGTGCAGCGCTGCAGGGTCGGTGATGAAGCAACCGATGAAGTGCTTGCGGAAGGTCTCGGTCGGGTCGACGCCCTCACCGATGTCGAGGCCGGTCCACTTGTGGTTGGACAGGTGACGGTCGAGACGGTCGAGGAAGAAGGGGATCCAGCCCACGCCACCCTCGGAGAGTCCGATCTTGAGGTCCGGGAATCGACGGAACACGCCAGCCACCAACAGGTCCGTTGCCGTCAGCGTCGAGAGCTGCGGGGCGAGGATGATCAGGTGGTCGCTCGGGTAGCCCTCCGGCTGCTGCATGAGGCCGAAGGACGTGCCGATGTGCATGTTGAGGACCATGTTGTTGTCGACCATGGCCTTCAAGAAGGGGTCCCAGTGGCCGGACTTGAAGGTCGGCAGACCCATCACGTAGGGGGTCTCGGGGAAGGAGATCGCCGTGACGCCCTTCTTGGCGAGACGGTTGACCTCGGCCACCGCAGCGTCGACGTTCCAGAGGTTCACGACGCCCTGAGGGATGAGACGACCCGGGTAGGGGCCGCACCAGTCCTCGACGTGCCAGTCGTTGTAGGCCGAGATGACGGCCGAGCGCAGCTCGTCGTCAGCGATGTGTGCGAGCTGGCTGCAGTTGAAGCCGATCACGGTCGGGAAGTTCATCGAGGCGAAGATGCCGTTGGCGTCCATGTCGCGGATCCGCTCGTGGACGTCATAGCAACCAGGGCGCATCTCAGCCATGCCGGTCGGGTCGAAGCCCCACTCGTCGTTGGGCCAGGAGACCACTGCGGAGAGTCCGGTGGTACCGGTGACTTGCCCCTCGATGATCCACTGGTCGAGTCCCTCGGGGCTCTGCACCATCTTGGGCGCCCGGTCCTTGAACCTGTCTCTTATACACATCTCCGAGCCCACGAGACCAGAGAGGAT
>CAWUMT010000043.1:0-8005 GCA_963923735.1 uncultured Acidimicrobiales bacterium | reverse complement strand
TGAGACCACCTTCGTGAACCACGGCCGGGATCATCGGCTCCGAGTGCACCTCCCGCTTCCCGAGTCCGCCACCACTTCCGTGGCTGAGTGTGCCTTCGGTGCCGTCCGCCGAGGCCTTGAGACTGAGGGCCGGATCGACGAGTTCGGTCTACCCACGTTCCCCTCGCGCCGGTTTGTGAGCGCAGGAGGCCTCACGGTGGTCCATGAGGGACTCAACGAGTACGAGTTGGTCGCCATCGAAGGCGGTGCGGCCCACGAACTCGCGCTGACCCTCCTTCGCTCGACCGGCATGCTCTCTCGGCTCGGCATCGAGTATCGCCCGCTGCCTGCGGGTCCCCTCACTGCAGTACCCGGCCTCCAACTACTCGGCTCCACCCTGGTGGCTCGATACGGGATCGATCTGAGCGGTACCGATCCCTATGAATTGGTCGAAGAGCTCTCAGAGCCGATGGTGGTCCTTCCCTCTCTCGGAGGAGGCACCCGCAAGGCCTCAGGAAGCGCCTTGGAGGTCTACGGCGCCCAGGTGTCCAGTCTTCAACGGGTCGATGGCCGACTCGAGGTGCGAGTCTTCAATCCAGGGCCCACGCCGACCACGGTGGCAATGGGGTCGCGTTCGGGTGAGTTGATCGACCTGCGCGGCACCACGACGGAACGGTTCATCGGATCCTTCGAGCTCGAGGCCTACCGGTTCGCCACCGCGCGTCTCGACGAGGACTGAGCGAAACCTCAGGTCGAACGACGACGCACCACCGCGACGTCATCGAACTCTCCGTGCGCAGGTCGGGCCATGAGCGCGGCCAGCGCTTCGGTCGGAGTGGTCTCCCCCGCTACGATCCGAGCGACCTCGCCGCAGATTGGTAGGTCGAGGCCTGCACCCTGCGCAAGGCGTGCGAGGGGCCCGGCGGTCTTGACCCCTTCGGCAACCATGTGCATGGACGCCACGATGTCGACCAGGTCGCGCCCTCGGCCCAATTCGAGTCCAACGCTGCGATTGCGGCTCTTGTCGCTGGTCGAGGTCGCGATGAGATCCCCGATCCCCGCCAGTCCGCCGAAGGTCAACACGTGACCACCAAGTGCCGTTCCCAGACGACCCATCTCTGCCAACCCGCGGGTGATGAGCATGGCACGTGTGTTCTCCCCGAGTCCGAGGCCGTCGGAGATCCCTGCAGCGATCGCCAAGACGTTCTTGGTGGCACCGGCAATCTCCACTCCGATCACATCGGTTGAGGCATAGGCCCGGAAGGTTGCAGAGTGCAGTGCCTCGCGCATCAGCTCAGCAGTCGTTTCGACTTCACAGGCCACGAGTGCCGCAGCGGGGTGACCCTGAGCGACCTCAAGGGCGAGGTTTGGACCAGAGACAACTCCTGGCGTGCAGTGTGGAAGCGCTTGGGCGATCACTTCGGTCATTCGAAGTGATGTCTCAGTCTCGATCCCCTTCGAAAGACTGAAGACCGGGGTGCCTGGAGTGAGGAAGTCACCCGCATCGGCAAGGAGGTCACGGACCCCATGGGAGGGGACGCCCACGAGGACTGCGGATGCCCCCTCAAGGGCGGCGCCGAGGTCCGAGGTTGCCTCGAGATCTTTGCTCAGCCGGACACCGGGGAGATAACGGTCATTGCTCCGGGCTTCGACGACCTCTCGTGCTGTGGACTCCGAACGGGCCCACAGGACGGTTCGCTGCTGTGAGGCGGCGACCGAAGCAAGAGCGGTTCCCCATGAACCTGCACCCAAGACGACCAGGGACCCCTCCACGGATTCCAACCCTAGGCCTCCCACTCACCGTTCGCCGTAGGATGCGGACTCGTGGCGCCGACTGAGAACCTCGAAGGCCCTGAGTCGCTCGCCTTTCTGATCCCGGTAAAGTCCTTCAACGCCGCCAAGGCCCGTCTAGCAGATGTCCTCAACGACGGGGAGCGCCAACGCCTTGCCATCGCTCTCGCCGAAGGTGTGGTGACAAGTCTTGAGGGCCGTGACGTCGCTGTCGTCTGCGATGACCCCACGGTGGCCTCATGGGCTGAGGGCCACGCACTCCGAGTCCTCTGGGAACCTGGCCAAGGATTGAACCCTGCGGTGCGTGCAGGCGTTGACGCGCTTCGCTCCCAAGGGTTCACCCACGTCTGCGTTGTGCATGCAGACCTCGCCTTCCCTGCCAATCTCAGAACAATCGAAGTGGGTGGAGGCGTGTTGTGCGTTCCTGATCGTCGAGGCGAGGGAACCAATGTCTTGCGGCTGCCTTCTGACGTGGCCTTCGAGTTCTCGTACGGTCCCGGATCGTTCTCACGCCACTGCGCCGAGGCAGAGCGCCTTGGCCTCGAGCTAAGCATCGTCGCTCCAAGCCCGCTCGGCATCGACGTGGATGTGGCAGACGACTTAGAACTCGCTGAGGTCCAGACGCGACTGTGGGGGCCCGAAGGCCCCCACAGCACGTCTTCTCGCTGAGCGAGTGACTAGCGGCGACGAGCCGCCTTGCGAGCCGGAGCGCGCTTGGCGGTCTTGCGTGCAGGTGCGCGCTTGGCCGTCTTGCGAGCTGCGGTCTTGCGTGCAGGTGCGCGCTTCGCAGTCTTCTTGGCTGCCGTCTTGCGTGCAGGTGCGCGCTTGGCGGTCTTCTTGGCTGCCGTCTTGCGTGCAGGTGCGCGCTTGGCGGTCTTCTTTGCTGCGGCCTTGCGGGCCGGAGCCTTCTTCTTCTTAGCGGCAGGAGCCACTGGTTCCACCTCCTGGTTTCAGGGTCTGCAAGTCGGCTTTGAGCCGGGTTCGAACCGAAGTCCATGGCCCGGGGCCACCGCCTCCTGCAGCTGTGCACCTCGTCCCGATGCGTCCGCCAGCGTCGCTGCTGTCGGTCCGAACGTTGTGAGGTGCAGCGCCACGCTCGATCGATGGGCAAACGAGTTGGTGCCATCACGACGCGATGCATCACGAAGCGTTGCTTCATGATTGCAATGCGACTGTCTGACCACCTGGCCCATTTGCGTCACCTCTTGCGTTTCGCCAAGAACAATTCCAATGCAAGAACGCGCCAATTGCAAGGATTTGCGAATTCATGACGAATTGCGACCGTTGGAATCGTGGACGAGACGACAACGCGATGCGATGAACCTGCACCAATTCAGGGGTTTCGAGAGCACAATCCGATTGAAACGCATGCGTCACCAGGAGTTCTTCTGGGACGTCAACAACACCAATGGACGTGGTCAGGGCCGCAGCGCAGCGCACTCGTCATTGGACCGACACGTAGTGGAAAGTCCACGTCAATCATCATTCCGAACCTGCTGAGTGCTCCTCACAGCGTTGTTGCGACCTTGACAAAGGACGATCTCCTTCGCGCCACAAGTGAAGCTCCACGCCAGTGTGGTTCGGTGCTGGTCTTCGACCCCGCTGGCGAGGTGACCCTCCCGCCCGATGCCATCAGGGTCGGGTGGTCGACACTCAGCTCGGCGATCCAATGGGTAGGGCCCTGGCCGCGCCATCGTCGCTGATGCACCGCGGGAGGCTCGGCGATTTCTGCCGCCGCCTGGTTCAGGAGGTAGTGCCCGGACTGATCCGAATTCGCAATGATCCGAATCATGCCGGTGACCCCACGACTCACATGGTCGGTGGCGGAGGGCCGGACTGCTCAGTACCGGGCGAGGATCTCCGCAGCCGCAGCTGCTGCTTCACCGAGTAGGTCACTCGGCCCGACGACGACAGCGTCAGGCCCAGCCTGGAGCAGCACGCGGCGGAACCATGCGGGCCCCGAGACTGCCACGGAGATCAAGGTGGTCCCATCTGCGACCTCACGGCCCACGACGGGAATCGAATCTGCAAGCCAGGCAGCACCAGGCCCCACCTCAACGAGGGCGATCTTGGTGTCAGCCGACGGCACGAACGGACTGGGTTGAGGCACCTCGGCGGGGGCGGAAGACGATCGAGGACCCGCGTCACTGACTGATCGGAACTGGTCGACGCGGAACGTCCGCACCCCTTGGGCCCGGTGGCACCAGGCTTCGACGTACCACCGCGACTCCAAGGAGACCACGACCAGTGGATCGATCCGGCGAAGGGTGAGCTCATCATTCGAGGTCGAGAGATACTCGACTTCAAGGCTGCGGCCCTGCGCAGCTGCCTCCTGGATCTCCGCCAAGTGGGTCGGCTCATCAAGAGCCACCTCGACGGCTGCGCGAGCGCCAAGGGCAGCCTCGAGTTTGCCGAGCGCGCTGGCCAAGGGGCCGTCGGGGTCGGCACCGGGCATCGCAAGGATCGTGCGGGCGGCCGCAGCGATGGCCACTCCTTCTGCTCCAGTGAGTTGGCGAGGCCTGGTCATCTCGGGCAGCCGAGCGGTCACGAGATTCGAATCCACGATGATGTCCATGAGCTCACCGGGAGAGAACGGCGGCCGTCCGCAGCAGGCTGCCAGCTCAAGCTCAGCCACGACCTCTTCGGTGGTCATGTTGAAGCGCTCTGCCACCTCTTGAGTGGGCACCTGCCCGACCTTGGCCAAGAAGTCGAGCATGGCCAGCAGGCGGCGGAGGCGTCGCTGGGTGAGCGGCGGGTTCGTCGCCGACGGTGTCTCGGTCGGAGTCGGAAGACTCAACGGATCCCGATCGACAGACTTCGTCCGCTGTGCAGCGACGATCTCACGGAGCCAGGCGGTGAGGTCGTCGCGCATCGCCACCGGCTCGAGGATCTCGGCGTGGTGAAGGAAGGAGAGAACCCAGCTGCGTGCGGCATCCTCCCTCCCCACCGCCACCTCGACCACAACCGAGCCGTCGGCTCGGCTCTCCACGACGGCGTCTTGGCCGACCTCGTCAACCACCTGGAACGCCCGCAAGGGGTCGACCAGCATCTTGAGCATGATCCTCGGCGAAGGAGAGTCCTCACTCACCCAGGGTCCGTCGGGTGCGTCGAGCGGGACGCTCGAGAGATCGATGCCCTTGGCTCCTCCGGGAGCTCCGACGGTGATCTCCCCTTCGATGCGGTCGACGCGATAGTTGCGCCCCGCCTTGCGCTCCTTGGCGTAACCAAGGAGATACCAGTGGCCGCCCGAGAATTGCAGACGGATCGGGAAGACGGTGCGATCCTCGCCCCGGTACGCGAAGCGGACCTCGGCTTCGGTGGCCAACGCCTGATAGATGCGATCCAGTCCCGGGGCAGAGTCGAGCGCTGCGACCGGCTGGACGTCACCTAGGTCGACAATGCCCAACTTGCGCAGGGCATCGCCCCCGCTATCGTCAGCCACGTGGACACCCGCCACTGCCAGATGGAGTGCCGCCTGCTCCTCAGTGCTGAGGTCCAGGTCAGGCAGGAAGAACGTCTTTCGATCGATCCGATAGCCCATCTGGGCATCTCCGTCGATGGGAATCGCCTCGATGGTGATCCCCTCTTCGCGCAGGAGCCGCTTGTCGCGCTCGAAGGCCATCCTTCGAGCCTCGCCGGCTTCGGGGTAACCCGGGATCTGGTCGCCGAGCTCGTTCAACGACAACGGGCGTGCGGTGTCGAGCAGCGCCAGGATCAGATCCGTCAGCCGTTCGACCTTGTCCACGCTCTCCGCACTCATCGCTCCGAGGATACGCCGTGACCTTCTCCTGGTCGCACCCATCGCTCCACGTCGTCCCCCTGATCCTCGGGGCCGGTTTGATCGTCTGGTATCTCGAGGCGACCTGGAAGGAGGGGTTCCGAGCTTCCAAGGGCCAACGGATCGGATTTCTCCTCGGCGTGGGGCTCTTGGTCCTCGTCCTGTCCTGGCCGCTCGCTGACCTCGCCCTGCACGTCTCGCTGCTCCTCCTCGTCCTCCAGCGGCTCGCCCTCGTCCTCGGCGTGGCCCCCCTCTTGCTCTTCGGCATCCCCGCCACGGTGGCAGCTCGCCTGACCCGGCCACGCATCATCGACTTTCTCGCTCGGAACCTCTCGCGACCCTTCATGGCGCTGGCCTCGACCACGGCGATCCTGGCGTTGACGGCGCTGCCCTGGAGCGTCGAGTGGGCGGGCAGGAACGGGGCTGTCCACGCGCTGATGCTCTTCGCCGTCCTGTGTGCAGGGGTGATCCTGTGGCTTCCGGTGATCGAACGGGTGCCAGGAGTCCAAGGACTCAAGCCCATGGTCAAGGCCGCCTACCTCGTTGGCCAGGCGGTGGCACCGACCTTCTTGTCCTTTATTTGGATCTTCGCGTTACGTCCCTTGTACGGATCGCTCTCTGGTCAGCACGACGCGCTGGGAATCTCACCGCTGACCGACCAGCAGCTGGCCGGCTATCTGGCCAAGCTCGTGACCTTCGGCGTCCTGTTGCCAGCCACCTACGTCGTCATGGTGCGCGCAGACGAGGACACCGACGAGTCAACCCGACCGCTCCATTGGATCGACGTCGAACGCGAGCTCGAGCGTGCCCAGCGCCGGAATCGTCCAATCGATCCAGAGGAGTGAGTCAGCCGGCGTCGGTGCGACGCCAGGGGCCAGAGCGCCCGCCGGACTTCTCCACAAGGGCAACCTCTTCGACGATCATCGTCCGATCGATGGACTTGCACATGTCGTAGATGGTCAACCCTGCGACGGAGGCAGCCAACATCGCCTCCATCTCGACGCCCGTACGATCCACGGTTTCTACCTGTGCCTCGACGTCGATGTGGTCGTCCCCGATGCTGAAGCTGATGGCCACCGTGCCCAAGAGCACGGGATGACACATCGGGAGAAGATCCGAAGCCCGCTTGGCCGCCTGGATGCCCGCCACTCGGGCTGTGGCAAGGACATCACCCTTGGTGACGGCATTGGTGGCCACCTTGTCGCAGGTCGAGCCTTGGAGCCGCACCCGGCATCGGGCTGTGGCCCGCCGAGCAGTGGGCTCTCGAGCAGAGAGGTCCCCCATCGCCGATCCGGCAAGCGGATCGAGGTGGAGCAGGTGACGATCGGGCACGTGCGAAGTCTAGGAGGGCACCTCGCGCTGATTCGGGCTCTGGGGACCCGCTAGAATTGGCAGTCGCAATTGAAGAGTGCCAGAAGAACCCGAGGACACCGATGCCCACCTACGAATACGCCTGCACCGAGTGTGGCCACCAGTTCGAGGTCGTCCAGTCGTTCTCGGAAGAGGCGCTGAGCGAGTGCCCGGAGTGCAAGGGTGCCCTGCGCAAGGTCTACGGCGGCGTTGGCATCGTCTTCAAGGGCTCAGGCTTCTACAAGAACGACTCCCGAGGGGCGAGCTCCACCTCGACACCGGCGAGCACCCCGTCGAGTTCGAGCTCTGACACCTCGTCAAGCTCGACCACCTCGTCGAGTTCGACGAGCACCTCGAGTTCCTCCGACTAGCTCCCCGAGAGCTGGAAGTCGGCGATCGCCAGCGTCTGGCCTGCCGCCACCCCGGGAAGGCGGGTCAGATCCGATCCGATGGCCACCACTGAGAACAGCATCCGCTGGAGCGTGGAGGCCACGGTGATCTCCCGCACGGGCTCCGCGAGCTGCCCGTCGCGGATCATGAGCCCCTCGGCGCCAACGGAGAAGTCTCCCGAGACCGTGCTCACGCCTGAGTGGACGCCGGTGATCGATTGGACATACAGGCCGTCACCAACCTGGGCGAGGATCTCGGCGGGTCCAAGGCCCCCCGGCGCAAGTGTCAGGGCGCGTACCCCAGCGCCCGGGGTGCCCGCATAGCCACCGCGCACTGCGGAACCCGTCGATCGCGTGCCCATGCGCCGTGCCGCGACCGAGTCGAACACGAAGGACGTGAGAAGGCCGTCGACGATCAGGTCAGTCCTGCGACACGCCAAACCCTCGCCGTCGATGACCGAGGCGGTGAAGGCGGAAGGGTCTGTCGGGTCCTCGACGAGGGTGAACCCTTCGACCGCCACCTGTTCGCCGAGGCGACCTTCGAAGAACGAACGCCCCTTGGCGACGGACTCACCGGACATCGCTCCGCCGAGGACACCGAGCAGCGTCGAGGTGACCCGAGGGTCGAAGACGACGCAGAGGCGCGAGCTCTTGGCCTTGGTCGCGCCCAGCATCCGGACGGATCGTTCGATGGCCTCGCGTGAGGCTCGCTCAAGCT
>CAWUMT010000042.1:0-8138 GCA_963923735.1 uncultured Acidimicrobiales bacterium | reverse complement strand
GGATGACGCGGCGGGACGGCCTTGATCGGGGAAGGGCGCGCAGATGCTGACGTGTCAGCCTCCTGCGCGCCCATCTTCCCCCCGTTGACCTAGTGAACCGATCAGCTGATCAGCTGGTCGCTCCATTGATGGTGACCTTGCTCACCGCACCGTCCTGAACGCCCCACTTCTGGAGGATCTTGGCGTAGGTGCCGTTGTTGATCAGGACCGTCACCGCAGCGGCGATGGCGGTGTCCATACCGTTCCCCTTCGGGGTAGCGATGCCGTAGGGCGCCACGGCGAAGGCCTGGCCGCTGAGCTTGAAGGCTCCGTTCGACTGGGCGACCACGTAGCCCGAGACCTGCGAGTCGGCGAACCCGACGTCCGCACGACCCGAGGACACGGCAAGGTTGACGGCGTTCTGGTCCGAGAATGACTGGACGGTCACACCCTTCTTGCCGGCCTTGGTGCACGCAGCGTTGGCGGCCTTGGCGTCGGTCTCTTCGACAGTTCCTGACTCGACGGCAACCGAGTGGCCACAAAGCGAGTTGAGGTCAGTGAACGACAGCGTCGAACCCGACTTGACATAGAAGGCCTCGCCGGCCTGGAAGTAGTCGACGAAGTCGACGACCTTCTGGCGAGCCAGGGTGTCGGTGAACGAGGACAGGCCCACGTCGTACTTGTTGGCCTGCAGCCCGGGGATGATGTTGTCGAAGGTGACGTTCTTCATCACGGGCGTGAGACCGAGCACCTCGGCGATGGCCTTGCCGAGGTCGGCGTCCATGCCCACGATGGTGTTGGTACCCGGAGCGATGAACTCGTCCGGCGGGTAGGAGGCGTCCATGGCGTAGGTGATCTGCCCGGTCGACGCGATTGAGGCGGGCACCAGGGCCGCTGCGGCTGAGTCCTTGGCCTGGGTCGCGATCACCTGGGTGGGCAGCGAGGACTTCGCCGTAGTCGGGGTGCTTGAGGATCCTGATGAGCAGGCTGCTGCGCCCAGTGTGACTGCAACAAGGACTGCGGCGATCCGACGGGTACGACGGTTGGTGGACATGGTGAACTCCTCTGAAGACCCCTCCACCACTGGAGGGAGTGGGGAAATCATTCCACGCCGCAGGCCGAGATGCGAGATCAGGCCTCAAACGCCAGCATCTCGCCGACAGAATGGACCTCGTCGGTCCGCCCCGGAAGATAGCGGGCCGCCATCAGTGCACCGAGGAAGGTCACGACCGACCCCACCAGACAGGCCAGTTTCAACCCTGAGGAAAATGCTGAGGTTGCAGCGCTCGTGAGCGCTGTTTGGAGGTCTGCCGGTGCCCGTTCGGCGACCGCCAGCGCGGCATTGACCGAGTGGCCAGCTGCCTCCTTGGCCGAGGCCGGGATGGGCGAGGCGCCATAGGCAGCGAACAGCTTGGGCGTGTAGGCCGAGGCGAACACGGAACCGAAGATGGCGACCCCGAGCGTGCCGCCGAGCTCCCGAGTCGTGTTGTTGACCGCAGCACCTGCACCGATCTGGTCCTCGCGCAGAGACCCCATGACCGCCTCGGTTGCCGGCGCGTTGACGAGAGAGAGGCCGAAGGCCAGGAGGATCATCGAGATGACGATCGGGCCCCAATAGGCCGTGTTCGGGTGGCAGTTGAACGCCGCGACGACCAAACCTGCGGCCATGGAGACGAGGCCGGTGCCCACGACCCAGCGCGAGCCGACCTTGAGCGCGGCAAGGGCTCCGAGCGGGGTGGCGACAGCGGACACGATGGCGAACGGCAGTGTGTGCACGCCGGCTGACAGCGTCGAGTACCCCTTGATGAACTGGAGGTACTGCGTGATCAGAAAGATGAAGCCGAACAGGGTGAAGAAAGCCACCGCCACCGAGAGAGCGCCTGCGCTGAACCGCGGAATCCTGAATACCCGCACGTCGAGCAGTGGCGCTTCGGTTCGAAGCTCCAGCAGGACGAAGCCTGCTAACACCACGGCAGCGGCCGCGAAGCAGCCGATCGTTCCTACGGTGAGCCACCCCCATTGGGGACCTTGGATGATGGCGAGGACAAGAAGGCTCACTCCGATGGTCGAGACGACGGTCCCTGCGAAGTCGAAGCGGCCAGGGTGGACGTGGCCGATCTTGGGGATCAGCACTTGGCCCGCCACCATGGCCACGACCACGATGGGCAGGTTGATCAAGAAGATCGATCCGTACCAGAAGTGCTCGAGCAATGCACCCGAGGTGATGGGGCCGAATGCCACCGCGAGCCCTGCGGTGGCTCCCCAGATTCCCAGAGCCTTCTGTCGCTCTGCGGGCTCGGGGAACACCGAGGTCAAGATGGCCAGCGACGCAGGGAAGATGAACGCAGCCGTCACGCCCATCAGTGTGCGCGCCGTGATCAGAGCTCCCGTCGAGGTGGCCATCGCCGCGAGTGCGGAGAAGATGCCGAAGCCGAGGAGGCCCACCTGCATCGTTCCTTTTCTCCCGAGCCGATCGCCGATCCCGCCACCGGCCAGGAGCAGGCCCGAGAAGGCCAGTGAGTACGCGTCGACGATCCACTGCAATGCCGTTGTCGAGGCCCCGAGGTCCTTCGAGAGCTGAGGCAGGGCCACGTTGACGATCGTGTTGTCGACCACGACCAGGAAGACCGAGATGCAGAGCACCGGGAGGATCAGCCATCGGCGCAGGTGTGCAGTCTCAGGGGTCACAGGGGCTCCTCTATAGATCGGTGTGCTACTTTTCTAGCATCATGTTCTATTCAGAGACAAGCCGATGAGGACACCCTCCGAAGCGGTGGTCACTGAGGTCCTGGCTGCCGCGTCCCGCCTTCTCGAACACGGTGGCCCCGAGGCGCTGACCATCCGGGGCATCGCACGCGACGCAGGCGTCGCTCCGATGAGCGTCTACAACCACTTCGATGGAAAAGACGGTGTCATCGACTCGTTGATCACTGAGGGCTTCCACCGACTGCGCGATGAACTTGAGGCGGCGGGGCGTGAACCCGACCCCGAGGCCGCCCTGCGCGAGGCGGGTCTGCTCTATCGACGACTGGCCCTCGACGCACCTGCGATCTATCGATTGATGTACCAACGCCCCCTTGAGGAGCTTGCGTCACGGAGCGGGGTGGCTGACGCCGGTGCCGAGGCGTTCGCCGCTCTGGTGCTCCTGGTCCACCGAGTCCAGTTCGCTCATGGGATCTCTGAGGATCCCACGACGGCGGCCCAGGCCATCTGGTCGATGGTCCATGGATGGGTCGCCCTCGAACTGGCAGGCAAGGTGTTCGCGGAGGATCCTGAGCGGTCCTTCGAGCAGCTCATCGGCGCAGGGCTGCATCTCGCACGCACGCACTGAGCACGTGGGCGTGCGATCATTTCGAGATGCCCACCGCACCGACGGATCCTGAAGCCTCCCATTCCCCCGCCCGCTCGGCGCTGGTGCTCGGCGCCCTCGTGGCCGTGGCCACGGTGGCCAACCTCAACCTGGCGGTGGCCAACGTCGCCCTCCCTGACATCGGCTTGCACTTCGAGTCCTCCCAGACGGTGCTCAACCTGATCAGCGTGGGGTTCTCCCTCGGGCTCGCCGGAACCGTGCTCTACCTCGGAGCCGTCGGTGACCGCTACGGGCGCAAGTCGATGTTGGCGATGGGCATGATCCTGACCATCCCCACCTCGCTGCTCGCTGCATGGGCTCCGAGTGCCGAGGTCCTCTTCGTGGCTCGACTCCTCGGCGGGGTGGCGGCCGGCATGGCCTATCCGACCACCCTCGCCCTCATTACCGCGCTGTGGTCGGGGCCAGCACGCACCAAGTCGATCGCCATCTGGTCGGCCTTCGGCGGTGCCGCCGTAGCCTTCGCCTCATTGATCGCCGGATGGCTCCTCACGATGTTCTGGTGGGGATCGGTCTTCGTCCTCACCGTCCCACTTGCCGCCATCTGCCTCGTCGCCGCGTGGATCTTGGTTCCCGCTCATGTGAATGAGACCACCGAGAAGGTCGACCACCTCGGTGGCGTGTACTCGATCATCGGCATCATCGCTCTGGTGCTTGCGATCAACTTCGCCCCGACCGCAGGCGAAGGCAAGGTCGCGCTGATCTCCGGCGGGATCGCCCTGGTGGTCCTGGCCGCGTTCTTCATCCGCCAGAAGCAGGCAGAGAACCCGCTGTTCGATCTCACCATCGCCCGCCGGCGGATCTTCTGGGTGGCGGCCACCGCCGGACTGATCGTCTTTGGCACCTTGATGGGTGCCATCTTCGTCGGCCAGCAGTACCTTCAGAACGTGCTCGGCTACTCCACCCTCAAGGCAGGGGCCGCGACCCTGCCTGCGGCGTTCGCCATGCTGCTGGTCGCACCCCAGTCCGCGAAGCTTGTGGCATCCCGAGGGTCTCGCTTCACCCTCTTGGCTGGCTACGCCGCCGTCCTGGTGTCCTTCGTGGTCATGCTGGTGACGTGGACGGAGAACTCCGGCCTCCTCCCCGTCTGCGTCGCCTTCGTCTTCCTCGGCATCGGCGTCGGCCTGGCCGGCACCCCGGCCTCGCACTCGCTGACCGGCTCGGTCCCCGTGCACCGCGCCGGTATGGCCTCGGGAACCGCCGACCTCCAGCGGGACCTCGGTGGGTCGATCATGCAGTCGATCCTCGGGGCCATCTTGAGCGCCGGCTACGCCGCAGCAGTGGCGACGAAGCTTGGGGCCTCAGGCCAGAAGGTCACCGAACAGACGGCCTCGTTGCTCGAACGCTCCTACTCCTCTGCAGCCGTCTTCGCGCAGAAGCTCGACCCCTCTCAGCAGAAGGCCGTCATCAACGGCGCTCGCTCGTCGTTCCTCTCCGGGGCGAACTGGGCCTATCTGAGTGGCATCTTCCTGGTGCTCGGTGGTGCGGCCCTCGTGGCCTTCGCCTTCCCCAAGCGCAACCGTGAGTCCGAGTTGCTGAGCAGCTACGAGGCTGAGGACGCCAAGCTCAACGCGTAGTACCGGCGTGCTCTGCCGAGGCAACGAGCCCTTTGAGCATCCCGGGAAACACAAAGCGATGGAACGGGGCCACGGCGAACCAGTAAAGACGACCCAAGAGCCCCCGAGGCCGGTACTCCGCCACTTGAGTGAGGACTCGACGACCCGAGTCGTCCTCATTGATCTCCCAACTGAGCCAGGCATGCCCCGGGAGCCTCATTTCTGCTCGAAGCCGAAGGAGGTGCTCGGGCTCAAGAGCCTCGACCCTCCAGAAGTCCAATGGGTCCCCCACGGCCAGATCTCCCCTGCGTCCTCGACGGAGGCCCGGGCCGCCCACGATCTGATCGAACCAGCCCCGAACCCTCCAGAGGAACTCCCCTGCATACCAGCCATTGGTGCCGCCGATGCCCGTGACGGCTTCCCAGAGCGCCAATGCGCCGGCGGTCGTGTGCTCGATTCGGACGTCGCGCAGCACGGTCCCCCCTGCCCACGCAGGGTCCGTGGCGATCGGAGCGAAGGCGGCGAGATCCGCATCGGTGTGGCGGGTTGGGACGTTGTCATCGGAGATCGCTCGGCGGGCTCGGTCGAAGGCCTCATGGAGGCTCAAGGGCGTGACGCCGAAGGCCTCAGTTGCCGAACGCGTGACGGTCACCTCATTGACGAGAGACTCCACCAGCTCCCTGGCCAAGGGCGCAGGCACCGGGGTGACCAGACCGACCCAGTGGGAGCTCAGGCGAGGCGTGAGGAACGGCACTTTGAGTAGCCGGCGCCGGGGAAGACCGGCTTCCTCGGCATAGAGCATCATCATGCGCTCATAATCGATCACCTCTGCCCCGCCGAGGTCGTAGATGCCCGAGGTCGGCCCTTCCCCGCTGATGGCTCGCACCAGCACCTCGATCACGTCCGCGATGGCCACGGGCTGACAGCGGGTGGACACCCAACGAGGAGTCACCATGACGGGCAGTACCTCGACCAGATACCGGAGCATCTCGAAACTGGCCGAACCTGAGCCGATGATCACTCCGGCGCGCAGTTCCAGCACTTCGATCCCGGTCGAACCAAGAGCCTCGCCCACGTCATGTCGGCTGCGTAGGTGCTCGCTCAGCTCGTCGCTGTCGTCGCCGAGTCCTCCGAGATAGACGATCCTGCGCACCCCCGCAGCCGCAGCGCTGCGCGCGAACGATCGGGCGTCGCGCAGTTCGGTAGCCGCCCAGTCCTCCCCTTGGCCGATCGAATGCACGAGGTAGACAGCGAGGTCGATGCCCGTGAAGGCACCGCCCAAGTCATCACCCACCGAACCCTTGATGATCTCCACGCTCTTCGCCCACGGGGCCCGGGTGAGCTTCTCTGGACGCCGGGCAAGGCAGGTCACGTCGAAATCCCGAGCAAGCAGCGCAGGGACCAGACGCCCTCCCACGTAGCCCGAGGCCCCGGTGACAAGGACGCGCATCGGACTCATCGGCCTGCCGTCGCCTCGGAGGCTGCGAGGTCATTGAGATCTTCATGGTCTGCCGAGAGATCCACCGAGATCCTCGGTGTGATCCGGTCGAGCCACGTCGGATACCACCAGTTGGCCCGCCCCAGCAGCTGCATGAGGGCCGGAACGATGGCCATGCGGATGACGACTGCATCGACGAGGATTCCGACGGCCAAGCCCACGCCGAACTCCTTGATGAACTTCTCGCCTCCGAGGATGAACGAGGCGAAGACCAGGATCATGATCAGGGCAGCCGCAGTGATCGTCTTGCCCGTTGCAGCGAGCCCGGCGCGCACGGCCTCTTCATTGTCTCGACGCCGCAGCCACTCTTCATGGATCCTCGAGACCAAGAAGACCTCGTAGTCCATCGAAAGCCCAAAGATGATGGCGAAGAGCATCACTGGGACGTAGGGCTCGATGGGGCCCGCTCGATCCACCCCGAGGAGCGAGCTGAAGAGCCCGTGCTGGAAGACGGCGACCACCACACCCAGCGCTGCCGCGATCGAGAGCAGGTTCATCAACGCCGCGGTCAGCGGCACGACAAGGGAGCGGAACACCATCATCAGGAGCAGGAAGCTGAAGAGCACAACCGCTCCGATGAACAACGGCAGGCGCGAGCTCAAGGTGGAGGCGAAGTCCTGGAAGGCGGCGGTGGCCCCGCCGACCAGGATCGTCACCCCGGTCCCCTTGAGCATGGTGGGCAGGACTGAGCCGCGGAGGTTCGACACCAGGTTCGCCGTGGCCTCCGACTGCGGCGGACCGGTGGGGATCACGTACATCGTCTTGACGCCGGGCGTGCAGCCCACGCCATCGGCTCGCGCTGACCCCGTGGCCGGAGGCGTGAACGCCCCCACGATGCCCAACTGGGTTGCCTCTCGGTTCAGTTGCGCCTGGACGGCGTCGAAGGCCGCACACTGGGCGGGGGTCTTGGCGTCCGCCACCAAGAGCAGCGGTCCGTTGAACCCGGGGCCGAACCCTTCGGCCAAGAGGTCATAGCCGGTCCGGGTCGTGGTGCCCAGAGCATCGTTGCCCTGGTCAGAGACGCCGAGGCGCATGGAGAAGAACGGTGCGGCCAGGATGCCGATGATCACGAGGGCCGCCAGCGCCGGCAGGACGGGGCGTCGAGAGACGATCCGGCTCCAACGCGCCCAGAAGCTCTTCCCGTCACTGCCGATGATGCGAGGGCCCTCGGCCTCGAGGCGACGGCGCTGGCGTCTCGAGAGGACTCGGGGCCCGATGTAGCTCAACAGCGCGGGGATCAGGGTGATCGCCGCGAACATCGTCAGGAGGACGCCGACCGAGGAGGCCACGGCCATGCCGAAGAGGAAGCTGATGCGCAGCGCCCCCATCCCGAGGAGGGCGATGCAGACGATGACTCCGGCAAACAAGACGGCACGTCCTGAGGTGTCCACGGCGGTCACGATCGAGTCAGTGACGCTGCGGCCGGCGATGAGCCCCTGACGATGTCGGGTCACGATGAAGAGGGCGTAGTCGACTCCCACCCCGAGACCGATCAGGAGCATGAGTTCGGTCGAGATCACCGGCATCGTGAATCCGTGACTGAGCAGGCCGATGAGTCCTGCTGCGGTGCCCAGCGAAGCCAGCGCCGACACCAGGGGCAGCCCCATGGCGAAGAGTGACCCGAACACGATCAGCAGGACGATCCCAGCCAGGAGGATGCCGACGTAGGTACCGCTCAGCTTCATCCCGTTGGCCTTCGCCGCCACAAGGCTGTCTCTTATACACATCTCCGAGCCCA
>CAWUMT010000041.1:0-8246 GCA_963923735.1 uncultured Acidimicrobiales bacterium | reverse complement strand
TCTCCTGGGTGCGTCGCTGCGCCAGCTCCTCGGTGTCGGCAGATCGATCCGAGGTCCCCTTCTCTCCCTTGGTCACCACGATGAGATGAACGGCACATCCCTGCGCGGCCCAGGCTCCGAGCGTGCCGCCACACGAGACGTCTGCATCATCAGGATGGGCGAAGACCGCAAGCGCCCGCTTTGGCACCAAGGGAAACAGGCGCGCAGGATGAGAACTGCTCACGGGCGTCGCTTGGGTTCGGTCGACTTGATCAGGTTGCCCATCTCGCGCTGGAAGTCGCCTGCCTCTTCGAATCCCTTGTAGACCGAGGCGAAGCGGATGTACGCGACCTCGTCGAGTGCACGAAGGCCCTCAAGGACGGCCATGCCGACGTCCTGTGTGGTCACGACCGAGCCCATCGCTCGGAGATGCTCCTCGACAGACGATGCGAGCTGCTCAACCTGGCGATCACTCACGGGGCGGTTCTTGCAGGCTGCTTTGATGCCGGCGGCAACCTTGGAGCGATCGAACGGCTCTCGGTCTCCGGAGCGCTTCTCCACCACAAGCGGCAGATCGTCGATCCGCTCGAACGTAGTGAACCGTTGGCTGCAGGCGTTGCACTCTCGACGCCTGCGGATCGCCGCACCTTCCTCCGCCATTCTCGAATCGACCACCCGATCGTCATCGGCTGCGCAGAAGGGGCATCGCACATCCCCACGCTACCGGCCCAGTGGCCCGTTCCTAGGGAAGGATCAGGTGTTCCCCTGCCACGATGTTGGGCGAACCGACCTGCTCGGCCATCTGAGCCACCAGCGCCGCAGTGTTGCCACCGGGATTGATCCGCTGGGCGATGGAGGACAGCGTGTCGCCTTGCTGGACCACATAGACCGAGCCGTCGACGAGACCTGCCGCATTCCCCCCGGGGGTTGCCTTACCGGAGAGTGTGACCCCACCGAGAACAGGGATCGGCAGGCTCAGAAGCCCGACCAGCACCATTGCTCCGAGGCCGAAGACCAGCCGCCGCCGACGAACCCGAGCAGATGCCCGATGCTGACGACGCTCGGTGACGTCCCGACCAAGGCGGAATGACCGCTCGGCTGGCGCCAGCTCGACGAAGTCCTCCGCAAACTCGGCGTCGAATCGACCCAGGTCATAGGGATCCGTGACCAGCCGGAGGCCATTCGGGGCCAAGCGACCCTCCTGACGCTCGATCTCCGTCAGTTCGGGCAGTGGTGCGATTGCCATCTCGTGTCTCCTCTATTCCTTGCGTTCCTTGGGCATTCCCGGTTCAATCGAACGCCTGTTCGATAAATCATGGACCGAACAAACGTTCGTGTCAAGGATTTTTTCGAACAGGTGTTTGTCTTTGAGCCCGTCAGGGGGATAAGGTAACGAACGGGTGTTCGCAAACCAGCGAAGCCCAGGAACGACAGGGGTTTTCCATGGCAGAGGTCCTCAGCGGCAAGCGGCTCGAGATCCTCGAGTACATCTCGTCCTCCCTCCAGGACCGTGGCTATCCGCCGTCAGTCCGGGAAATCGGGCAGGCAGTGGGCCTTGCGTCGTCTGCCACCGTGCACTCCCACCTCGCTGTCCTCCAGAAGGAGGGGTACCTCGTGAAGGACCCCTCGAAGCCCCGAGCCATCACCGTCCGCTGGGACCCCGCCTCGGGTGCTGCAATCTCCTCGCTCCCCACCCGTTCGGTGCCCCTCGTCGGCACCGTTGCCGCCGGTACGGGCGTGCTGGCTCAGGAGAACGTCGAGGAGCTCTATTCGCTGCCCGAGGAGTTCACCGGCAAGGGCGAGACGTTCATGCTCAAGGTCCGAGGCGACTCGATGATCGGCGATGGCATCCTCGACGGCGACTACGTCGTGGTCCGCCACCAGCCGACCGCAGATGACGGCGACATCGTGGTGGCCGGCATCCCCGGAGAGGAGGCCACCGTCAAGCGCCTCCGCCGTCAGGGCGCCACCGTGATCCTTGTGCCGTCCAATCCGGAGATGGCTCCCATGGAGTTCCCGGCGGAGGACGTGGCGATCTTCGGAAAGATCGTGTCCGTCCTGCGGCGCCTTTAGCGCCTCATCGCAAAGGTCAGTTCAACAGGGCGCGCAGCACGTCGTTGACGTGCTCGAGGTCTCCAAGGGTGACGTGCTCATCGGCATGATGGGCCAGCTGAGGATCACCAGCACCGAAGTTCGCCGCCGGGACACCGAGTTCCGCGAACGTTGCCACGTCCGTCCAACCGACCTTGGCAGCCACATCCCGACCAGAGCGCTCCACGAGTTCGGCAAGCACCGGATGCGTCAGTGACGGAAGGGCGCCGCCGGCGAGGTCTTTGACCTCAAGGCGATCCCCTGGGCGCTCCAGAAGGGATCCGAGCTGACTCTCGACCCACTGGCGTGCGTCCTCGGCGGAACGGTCCGGAGCGAAGCGGTAGTTGACAACGATCGCTGCCTCGTCGGGAATGACGTTGCCACCCGTGCCGCCTTCGATCCCGACGGGTTCGAACTGTTCGGTGTAGGTGACGCCGTCGATCTCAACCTGACGAACCGTGATCTGATTGATCGCATGGAGGACGGGCTCGAGGCGGCGCACCGCATTGAGTCCCATCCAGGGTCGTGCCACATGCGCCGAAGCTCCCTCGAGGACTACGCGCATCCGCAGGGTTCCCTGGCAGCCCGCCTCAACCGCACCCGCGGTCGGTTCGCCCAGGATCGCCACATCGCCGACAAGGAGCGAGGGGTTCTCCATCTGGATCTCACGCAGACCTGAGTCTGCACGCGCGACTTCTTCACGCGCGTAGAAGACCCATGTCAGGTCGTGACGGGGCTCCGTGAGTTCTTGAGCCAGCGTGAGCATGACGGCCAGGGTGCCTTTCATATCCGCCGCCCCGCGTCCGTAGAGGCGATCACCCTCGGTTCGACCGAGGCCTGCGGCGGAGCTGACGGTGTCGAGGTGGCCAGCGACGATGACGCGCTGTTGCCGGCCGAGCGACGTCCGGGCGATTACGTTGTCACCGATCCGGGTGACCTCTAGATGAGCCTGTGCCCCGACGATGGCCTCGACGAGATTCGCCAGGTCTTCTTCCTGATAACTCAGTGAGGAGATGCCAACGAGGCTCGCCGCTCGGGCCAGCAGATCGGTCACGTGGCGATCCCGTGGTCACGAAGGACGTCGTTGAGCTGGGCCTTGTCGTGGCGCTCACCTTCGGCGAGACGCTTGAGCACCAGCACGCAGGGAAGGTAGAACTCGCCCCCAGCGAATTCACGCTTGCGAGACGCTCCGACCGCCACCGACCAGTCCGGCACGTGGCCTCTCGAGATCTCCTCACCGGTCTCTGCATCGATCACTGGGATCGAAGGGTTCAGGATCGTGCCGGCCCCCAGCACCGCGCCCTTGCCCACTCTGGCACCTTCGACCACCATGCAACGACTTCCGATGAAGGCGTCATCTTCGACCACCACGGGCACGGCGTTCGGGGGCTCAAGAACACCACCGATGCCCACACCGCCGGCCAGGTGCACGTTCTTGCCAATCTGCGCGCAGGAACCCACCGTGGCGAAGGTGTCGACCATCGAACCCTCACCGACGCGTGCGCCGATGTTCACGTAGCTCGGCATCATGACGGCCCCGGGGGCCAGATACGAACCCCAGCGAGCCGACGCACCGGGGACTACCCGAACGCCTGCGGCCTTGTAGCCGGTCTTGAGCGGGATCTTGTCGGCGTACTCGAACGGCGCCGCCTCGATGGTCTCGATGGAGCGCAGCTTGAAGAGCAGGAGGATCGCATGCTTGAGCCACTCGTTGACCACCACCTGGTCGGTGGCCTCATCCACGTAGGCGATCCTGGCCTCACCTGCATCGAGCAGGTTGATTGCCTGGCTGACCAAGGCGTCTGCCTCGGCATCGCCAGCGGAGATCTCGTCACGACGAGACCAGAGGTCGGTGATCTGTGTTTCCAAGTCGGCCATCGGACCATCGTAGCGATGGGCCCTCAGAGGGCTTGGGAGGCCCCTCCCCTAGAGCCTGGCGAGCCCTCTCGAGAGGACCTCGGAGGGCTGGACCGCCGCGAGCCGGACGAACCGGGCGCCATCGGGGCCATAGAGGTCACCGGGGCTCACGAGGATCCCCGTCCGACGGGCCAGCTCGGCAGCAAACGCCCAACCGTCGTCGAACTCGTCGGGGACCGGGATCCAGAGGTAGAAGGCTCCCTCTGGCAGCGTGGCGTTGTAGCCCGCCGCGCTCAAGGCAGTGACGGCGAGCTCGAGCCGTTCGAGATAGCGCTCGCGCTGCACCTCGACCGCAGCGTCATCGCCATAGGCCACCACCGCCGCACGCTGGACCGGCCCCGGGACCATCAAGCCGGCGTGCTGACGCACGACCCGGAGAAACTCGACCAGCTCGGGGTCACCGGCATAGAAGCCACAGCGGGCTCCCGCCAGGTTCGAGCGCTTCGAGAGCGAGTGCATCGCAAGGACACCTTCGACACCGCTCGCCAGGATCGTCTGAGGTGCCGTCGCCCAGGTGAAGTCGGCGTAGCACTCATCGGAGAGGACCGGGATGCCCCGGGCTCGTCCCCACTCGGCCACCGCGGCCAGGTCGTCGAGGCCTCCAGTGGGGTTCGACGGTGAGTTCGACCAGAGCAACAGGGCTCGATCCGCCACCTCGGCGGGGATCGTCTCGAGCATCAGCCGGCCGCCTTCGAGCGGGACCGGATAGGCCTCGAGGCCGCCCAGCGTGGCACCCATCGCATAGGTGGGATACGAGATCGCCGGGTAGAGCACGACCGACTTCGACGGAGTGCGCAAGTGGAGGTAGTGCGCCGTTGAGGCCACGAGCTCCTTGGTGCCCACGCAGGCGGCGATCTTCGCCGGTGAGATCTCGACGTCGAAGCGACGATCGAGCCACGCAGCGATCTCCTCGCGCAACGCGGGCGTCCCCGCCGAAGGTGGATACGAGCGCTCTGTTCCTGAAGAAGCCAGCGCCTCGACGACGGCAGCAGAGGGTGGATCGAAGGGATCGCCGATCGAGCAGTCGATCACTCCGCCGTCATGGGCGGCGCATAGTGCCCGAATGTCGGCGAGGCGCTCGTAGGGGTACGGCGGGGGGACGAATCCTTGGCTCATGACGCCACCTCGAACTCCGCAAACGCGGCACGCCCTGCATCATCGAGCACCACGTGCAACACGGTCGCCTCCTCCTCGTGACGGGTGTCGAGCACCTCGCCCTCTCGATGGGCCATGGCTACCACGTCACCGCGCGCATGGGGGATCCACAGTTCGACCACCCGGTCCCCCACTCGGAGGCGGTCACCCAGCACACGGAGCAGGTCCTCGATCCCCTCCCCGGTGGCCGCCGAGATCACGACGGAGCCCTCGAACTCCTCGGCCAGCTCCTTGGCCACCTGCGGGTCGAGGTCGGCCTTGTTGATCACCACCATCTCGGGCACCTCATCGGCCCCGATCTCGGCCAACACCGTGCGTACCGCATCGATCTGGAGGCGGGGCTCGGGCGAGGCGGCGTTGACGACATGGAGCAACAGGTCGGCCAAGCGCACCGAGTCGAGGGTGGAGCGGAAGGCCTCGACCAGCTCGTGAGGCAACT
The DNA here is from genome assembly GCA_963923735.1 of uncultured Acidimicrobiales bacterium. GTDB lineage: Bacteria > Actinomycetota > Acidimicrobiia > Acidimicrobiales > RAAP-2 > CAIUMH01. The sequence goes on along the minus strand of CAWUMT010000041.1, from coordinate 2,665 downwards.
TGGAGATGAAGCCCACCGTGTCGGTGAGGAGCACGACCTCGCCACCCGGCAGGGCGAGCTGACGGGTCCGCGGGTCGAGCGTCTCGAACAGGCGGTTGGCCGCGGCGACGTCCGCATCAGTGAGCCGGTTGAGCAGCGTGGACTTACCTGCATTCGTGTAACCCACCAGGGCGACCTCGCGGCGGCGACCCCGAGCACGCTGGGCCCGTTGGGTGCTTCTCGTCGCCGTGACGCCGCGGAGTTCGGACTCGAGTTTGTGCATCCGGCGGACGAGTCGGCGTCGATCCACCTCTAGCTGGGTCTCACCCGGACCTCGGGTACCGATGCCACCTCCCTGCTGGGACAGCGACTGGCCCCGACCACGAAGTCGAGGGAGGCGATAGCGCAGGAGTGCGAGCTCGACCTGGGCACGCCCCTCGGGGGTGCGTGCATTCTGGGCGAAGATGTCGAGGATCACCGCGGTTCGATCGATGGCGGTACGCCCGAGCCGCTTCTCGAGGTTCCTCTGCTGGGCCGGGGAAAGATCGTGGTCGAAGACCACGGTGTCGACGTCAAGCACTAAACACCGCTCATGAAGCTCGGCCACCTTTCCGGTGCCGAGGAACGTGGCCGGATCCGGAGCATCGCGCCGCTGGACGATCCGGTCGACCACATCGGCGCCGGCCGTGCTCACGAGCTCGGCGAGTTCGTCGAGCTCTGCGTCAAGGACCTCGAGGTCCACTCCGGGGAATTGCACACCTACCAAGATGATCCGCTCCCGAAAGGACCGATCGATCAGAGTGTCGGGGAGCTGTGTGGTCACCGCATCCTCTCGAGGGGAACAAGGAGGTCCGAGATGATTCGGACCTCTCCTGAGAGGGTCGCCACGGTCCCCTCTAAGGCCACCTCGAGATCACCGCCCGGATTACGGACCACAACCTCGTCGCCGATCAGCCCCAGCTCCCGGGCCGCCAGCGCTGCGGCGCACGATCCTGAACCGCAGGCCAGAGTGGGGCCCACGCCACGCTCGAAGACCTTGAGGTCGAGGGATCCGTCGGGCCCCACTGCGATCCATTCGACGTTGATGCCCCCGGGGCGGACGGCCTGGAGGGCTGCGCCCTCGGCGTCGAGGTCCACGCCGTTGAGGTCATCGACCACCTTGACGAGATGGGGATTTCCCACGCTGACTTGAGCGGAGCGATCCTGCGGATCGAGCTCGAGCAACTCGAGCGAGCCCATGTCGGCGCTCACCCAGGCACGGATTCCGTCGGGCTCTGCGCAGTTCACCCGTCGAAGCCCTGCTCCGGTCATCACCGTGAACTCTCCGGGGGCGACGACTCCGGCGCGCACCACTTCGTGGACCATGCAGCGCAGGCCGTTGCCGGAGATCTCGGCCACCGAACCGTCGGCGTTGAACAGGCCCATGGTGACCTCCCCCCCGCCGGTCCCAGCCGTCACCGTGATCAGGCCGTCCGCTCCGATTCCCCGGTGGCGATCACAGAGCTGGCGCGCCTCATCAGGGGTCAACTGGACGCGATTGTCAAGGTCGATCATGACGAGGAAGTCGTTCCCCGCACCCTCGTGCTTCGACATGGCAAGTCCGCCCACGAATCGCTCCATGGGTTCAGTCTCGCACCTTGAGGTGGGATCTGATGCGCTCAAGGAGCCCTTCGGCCTGCTCGAATGCCTCGTCGGGGGCGATCCATGCGACCCGGGGGTCCCGGCGGAACCAGGAGCGCTGCCGTCGAGCGAAGACTCTTGTGCGCACCACGATCTGCGCCAGTGCAGCGTCCAGCGGAGCCCCGTCTTCGACCACCTCGAGGAGCTCTCGGTAACCGATCGCCTGGCGAGCCGTCCGGGACAGTCCCCCAGGACGCCCGGAGAGGGCCTTGACCTCGTCGAGGAGACCCTGGTCCATCCAGGACCGGACCCGATCTTCGAAGACCGGACCCCTCGCCCTAAGGTCGACGTCAAGGGCGAGTTGGGCCACCGAGGAAGGTCCGTACTCCTCCATCCCGGGTCCGAAGGAACTGAACGGGCGTCCTGAGCCCTCGGTGACCTCGAGTGCGCGCACGATCCGCCGGGCGTTCCCGGGTTCGATGCGCCCTGCGGCGAGAGGGTCCAACGTGATGAGTCGAGCGTGGAGCACGGCGAGCCCATCGGGGTCGTCCGCGATCGCTTCGAACTCGGCCCGAAGCTCTGGAAACTGCCCGGGGATCTCCAGTTGATCGATCACGGCGCGGTGATAGAGCCCCGTGCCGCCGACGAGCAATGGGATCTTGCCCCGCGAGCGCACCTCGTCGATTGCCTCAAGGGCCAGGGACTGGAAGAGCGCCACCGTGCACTCCTGGCCAGGATCGAGCACGTCGATGAGGTGGTGCGGGACTTCCGCTCGATCCTCACGCGACGCCTTGGCGGTCGCCAGGTCCATCCCTCGGTAGACCGCCATAGAGTCCACCGAGATGATCTCGAGGTCTCGATGCGACCTGGCCAGCGCCATTGCCAGCTGAGACTTACCTGACGCCGTGGACCCGACGAGCGCCAACGCCGTGGGTTCGAGATCAGACAGCGCGCAGGTCCAGACGGCGCGGGGTGCGGGTCTTCTCGAGCAGCTCGATCATGGTGCCCTCGAGGTGGTGGGGGGCCGCTCGAGTCACCTCGACCTCCACCAGGGCTCCCGCCTGGC
>CAWUMT010000040.1:0-8423 GCA_963923735.1 uncultured Acidimicrobiales bacterium | reverse complement strand
TTATCGGCGCACCCAACGCGGTGCTCGAAGAGGGCCAGAAGGTCGAGTTCGAGGTGGGCAAGGGGCGCCGTGGCGCCGAGGCCCGCAACGTCAAGGTGATCGGTGGGACCAAGGCCCCCGCTCGCCGCACCAACAAGCGGACCCCCCGGTCCAGGTAGAGGAGGAGCCCATCATGGCCAAGTCCCGATCCACCTTCGGAAAGATCCAGCGCGAGCAGGACAAGCGTGCGCGCGCCAAGGAGAAGCTGGAGCGTCGCGAGGAGCGCAAGGAAGAGGCGCTTGAGCGCTCGACCGCGCCCGCAGACGGCGGTCCCGTTGATGAGTCGAAGATCCTGCTCGAGCTGGCGAAGATCCACGAGGACTTCGCCGATGGTCGCATGTCCTTCGAGGACTTCGAAGAGCGCCAGGAGGAGCTTCGCTCCCAGCTGATGGGCTGAGACTTAAGAGGCTCAGCGGTGCAGATGGGAGCTGAAGAACTCGATGGTGCGCGCCCAGGCAGTGGCCGCGGCTTCTGCGTTGTAGACCGCAGGACGGTCCTCGCAGTTGAACCCGTGATCGGCCTGGTCGTATCGGTGGATGGTGCCATCCACTCCTGCAGCAGCGATGGCGTCGCGAAGCTCTTCGACCTCGGCGACCGGGATGCCCTGGTCGAGGTCTCCGTAGTGGCCCATCCAGGGCACGCAGAGCTCGCTCGCCAGATCGACGAGCGCGGGCATGCCGAAGCGGGCAGCCTTCAAGCCACCCCCGTAGTAGGTCACACCGCAGTCCACGCCCGGTCCGGTGCAGGCCATGAAGGTGATCGATCCACCCATGCAGAATCCGGTGATGCCGATTGAGCCAGGACCAAACCCTTCTGAGCGCAGTGCGGCCACCGTGGCAGCGACGTCCATGGCGATGCCCTCGGCGGTGAGCTGCTGGAGGATGTCGAAGACCGCCGGGATGTCGTCGTAGGCCGCCACGGGTGCGGGGTGCCCGCCGCGATGGAACATCGCAGGCGCAAGCGCCCTGAATCCTTCGGCTGCGAATCGATCGCAGACGACGCCGATGTGCTCGGTCAACCCGAAGGCCTCCTGAATCACGATCACCGCCCCACGGGCGTTGCCGGCCGGTGCGGCTGAGTAGGCCTCCATGGGGCCGTCGGGGGTCTGGAGCTCGATCGTCGTTGGCATGTCAGTCGAAGATAGGCCCTTGGGTCCTCGTGCGCTTGAGTTCGTAGAACCCCGGGGTCGAAGCCACGGCCACGCACCCGTCGAAGAGCACGCCTGCGGCCTCGCCCTTGGGGGCAGGGGTCACCACCGGGCCGAAGAAGGCAACGTCGCCCACGTGGATCACCGGGGTGCCCACCTCTTCGCCCACAGGGTCCATGCCGCGGTGGTGGGAGGCGACGAGTGCCTCATCGAACTCCTCGCTCGTCGCCGCACCAGCAAGGGAGGGATCGAGATCGAGCTCGGCAAGCGCCTCGACGATGATCTGGTCAAAGTCCTCGCGGCTCTCGAGGTGGATCCGCTTGCCCATGGCCGAGTAGAGCGGTTCGACGATCCCAGGTCCGTGGGATGCCTCTGCGGCGATCAGCACGCGAACCGGACCCTTGGCCTTCTTGATCAGCTCGACGTACTGCTCGGGAACCTCTTTGCCCTCGTTGAGCACCGAGAGGCTCATGACATGGAAGGCGACCTCGACCTCTCGCACGGAGGTGACCTCGAGGAGCCATCGGCTCGTCATCCAGGCCCACGGACAGGCGGGGTCCACCCAGAGGTCGACTGCTTGGGTTGCCATGGGATGCCTCCTCGACGCCGACGCACGCTGCGTCTCGGGCCGAAGGTTATCGGGAGGCGGTCTGCGCTCGGCTCAAGGCCGCGACGGCCTGCGCCACGCACGAGCTCACGTTGATCGCACAGGGGAGGTGCAGCGCCTCATCGGGGCCGTGTGCGTTGGATCCCGGCCCGAGCACACCGGTGACGACGAACTGGGCTTCGGGGAACCGCTGGGTCAGATCGGCGAGGAAGGGGATCGACCCTCCTTCTCCCAAGAGGCCGTAGGTCGTCCCGAAACTCTCTTGGGACGCCTCGTTGAGCGCCTCATCAAGCCAGGGAGCGAGTTTGGGTGCCACCCATCCCTGAGCAGAGGGCTCGGTCTCGACGTGGACCTGCGCACCCGAGGGCGGCTGTTCTTGAAGCAGTGCGACGACGGCCTGCTGGGCGAGGCCAGCGTCAACCGAGGGCGGGGTGCGGATAGAGAGCTTCGCTGTGGTCGAGGAGCGCAGCACGTTGCCGGCCTCTGCAGGAACTGGCGCACCGTCGAGGCCCGTCACCGACAAGGTGGCGGCCCACGACTGGTTGATCAGGCGTTCGGCGCCGTCTCGACCCATGAGCTCGAGGCCGTCGACGATGGGGAAGTGGTGCGCGAGGGGATCACCCAGCTCGCTGGCCAAGTTCGCCGCCGCCGCCAAGAGGTGCTCGGGCACTTGGGCATGGAGCTCGGAGAGGCGCAACTCTCCGGTGGTCGAGTCCTCGAGCCGGTCGAGAAGCTGGCGCAGGAGGCGAAAGGAAGACGGCACCACGCCGGAGGCCTCGCCGGAATGCACGCCATGCTCAAGGACCTCCACGCGCAGTGTCACGACGAGGTTGCCCCGCAACGAGGTGGTGACCCAGAGTCGCTCGTAGTCGAGCGCTCCCGAATCAAGGCAGATCACCAGGTCGACTTCGCCGAGCTGTGCGTCGAGTGCGGCGAGATGCGCGGCGAGATCAGGGCTTCCCGACTCCTCGGAGGCTTCGATGAGCACGAGCGCGCTGCCGTGGGGGATCCCCGCGGACTGGAGAGATTCCAGTGCCAAGAGCGAGCCGAAGAGGGAGTAGCCGTCATCTGCGGTTCCGCGGCCGAAGAGCAGGTCGCCGCGGCGCACCGGCGTGAACGGGTCGAGGCCTTCGGACCAGTTCCCGAGCGGAGGCTGCTTGTCGAGGTGTCCGTAGAGAAGGGTACGTCCTTGTCCTCCCGAGAATGCCGGAACCTCGACCACAAGCGCAGGGGTGACCCCATCGATCCGGGAGACCGAGACCTGCGCTCCTTCGAGCCGAATTGTCCGAGCCCAGGCGGCGAGTTGGTCGACAGCGGCATCGATCGCACCATGGGTTTGCCATGCAGCATCGAAGGCTGGGGAGAGGCACTCGATCTTGACGTAGTCACTCAGAGTGCGAAGCGCATGGTTGACGAACCGCGCTTCGATCTGGTCTCTCAGGCCGGCCATGGGATCAACCTAGCGAAGCGAGGTGCAGGCCCCGGAGCGTCACCGAGGGGAGAGCTCGCCTCGGCGGTGCAGGTCGACCGCCTGCCAGCACGTCCACGCGACCGCACTTCGCCAGGGCCGGCAGTGCTCCGCTGCGGTGCGCAGCTTCGCCGGAGTCCGCACTGGTTCGCTGCAGATCAGTGCCCACCCTTGGCGGACGCCCAAGTCGCCGACGGGCCAGACGTCGCGGCGAGCGAGGCTGTGCATCAGGAACATCTCTGCAGTCCACACGCCAATTCCACGGACGGCACTGAGCGCCTCGATCACCTCCTCGTCGGAGTGGCGGGCAAGCCGTTGCAGGTCGAGCGAACCGCTCTCCACGTGTCCGGCAAGATCCTTGAGCGCGGCGAACTTGGCTTGGGAGACCCCCGCAGCCCTCAGTGCTGGCTCTGGGATGGCGAGGACGGCGGAGGCTTGCAAAGAGCCGCCGAGGGCGAGTGTGGCTCGCCGAGTGATCGCCGCTGCGGCAGGCCCGGCGAGCTGTTGATGGAGGATCGCCGTGGCCAGGGTCGAGAACCTCGAGGCCACCGGTGCGGCCCGATGCAGCGGGGGTGGTCCCACGAGGTCAAGGACCGCTTCGAGGCGGGAGTCTGCGGCGCGGAGTGCGGCTTCGATCTGCATGCGCGTCGGACTCATCTTCCGCAGGCTAGGCCCAGGGTCCAGTCCGAGTGGGCGTACTCAGGACTTGAGCGCGGGATGCACGCCGTCTCGGCGCGGGGACCCGCTTCCGAAGAGGGAGCGCAGGGCTTCTCGAACCACCCGCACCGGGGCGGAGGGGAGTCCATGGCGTCGCGAGACGATCCCCACGTGACGTCGAGGGAAGCCCTCGAGGGGGAGGAGACGGAACTGGGCGCGCATCGAGTCGGGGACAGCGGTGGCCGGGAGGATGGCGGGACCGTGGCCGTCGAAACACAACGAGGCCAAGGTTCGCAGCCCGTCAAGCTCGAGGATCGCCTCGGGTTCGACACCCGCGGAGGTGAAGACCCGGTCGATCTCGTCGCGCAGTGATGTGCCGGGAAGTGGGAGCAGCATCTCGAGGCCTTCGAGTTCAGCGAGGCGCAGCGCGGTCGAGCCACGGCCCTGGCGGTGCGACAGGGCCAAGGGGTGTTCGGTGGGAAGCACCAGGACCAGGTCCTCTTCGAAGAGCGGCTCGGCTGCCAGTTCAGGGGTGGAGATCGGTGTGTTGACCACGGCGAAGTCGAGCTGACCCTGGAGGAGCTGGGGCTCGAGCGATGCGGTGGTTCCCTCCGTGACGAGCAGCTTGATGCGCGGGTGGTCGCGGTGGAGAGTCTCGAAGAGTTGGGGGAGGAGCCAGCGCCCGGCAGATCCAATGATCCCGGCACGCACGGTACCGGTGACCTCGGAGTGCGCGGCGACGACATCGGCCAAGATGGCCTCGAGCTCTCCGAGGATGTGGCGAGCACGCCCCACCACCAGGGAGCCTTCTTCGGTCAGCTCGCCGCTTGAGCGATCAACCAGAGTGGTGTCGAGCTCGCGTTCGAGCCGGGCGATGCGTCCCGACACGTTCGACTGCACGGTGCCGAGGGCCGCAGCGGCAGCGGAGAACGAGCCGTGGTCGGCAATCCCGACGAGGGCTTCGAGCTGGCGGAGGTCCATGGGGGAGAGGATAACGCACCTATCTGATAATGAGATGCCAAGTATCTAGCCAAACCGCTTGAATGATGAAGCACAAACCCCCATACTTGTCTCATACCGCAAGTCGACAGGAACCCCCCCCTCCTAGACAGCGGATCGAAGCGAAGGGACTGCCTACCCCCCCGGCAGTCCCTTCGCTGCATTTCGGGGCCAGTTTTTCGGGTCGTATTCGGGGCGGTTCCCGATGACCCCGGTAGCCTTCAGATGTGGGCACTGCGTTTCTCGACCTTGATCGCACTCTGCTCGTCGGGGCCAGCGGACCGGCGCTGAATCGGGCCCTCGTCGCTGCCGGGGTGGTCTCCTCCGCCACGCAGCTTCCCGGCCAGAAGGCCATCTACGGGATCTTCGATCACTTTGGCGAGACGCTCTTCTCGATGGGCCTGGCCCGCTCGGCCGCCGTCGTGGCCAAGGGCTGGCAGGCGGCAGAGGTTCGGGAGGCGGCGGCACAGGCCATTCCTGAGCTGCTCGAGATGCTCGCCCCCTATGCGCCCGAGCGCCTCGCCGCTCTGCGCAACGACGGCCACCGTCTGGTCATCGCCACGACGACCCCTGCGGACATGGTCGAGCCCTTCGCAGCGGCCCTCGGTATCGATGACGTGATCGCCACCCGCTACGAGGTCGGTGACGACGGGTGCTACACAGGCCGCCTTCTCGGCCCCTTCGTCTGGGGGCTCGGCAAACTCCGCTCGGTCGAGGCCTGGGCGGAGGACCACGGCGAGGATCTCGCCGAGTGCCATGCCTTCTCTGACTCGTTCTTCGACACACCTCTGCTCTCGAGCGTCGGACACCCTCACCCGGTCAACCCCGACATCCGTCTCCTGGGCGTGGCCAAACTCCGTCGCTGGCCGGTGGAGTCCTGGGAGCGCCCTGACTCAGTGCCCTCGGTCTTCGGCTTCGAGGCCTACGACATCCTGCGCCCCTTCGTGCGCCCCGAGATGTTCCCTTACGCCCGCTTCGACCTCGAGGGCCTTGAGCACCTCCCTGCCGAGGGACCCGCCCTCTTGGCGGCGAATCACCGGTCCTACTTCGACGTCGCCGCGCTGGCGCTGTTGGCGGCCAAGCTGGGTCGCCCGGTGCGCGCTCTGGCCAAGGCCGAGCTCTTCGACGCACCGGTGATCTCGATGCTGGCCCGTGCACTCGGGGCGATCCGCGTGGATCGGGAGGGTGACCCGGCAGAAGCCTACGAAGAGGCACTTCGTGCGCTCGAGGCCGGCGAGGTGGTGATCATCCTTCCGCAGGGGACCATCCCGAGAGGTGCGTCGTTCTTCGATCCCCACCTTGAAGCCAAGACCGGCGCGGCCCGTCTCGCCGAAGCAGCTGGAGTGCCGGTCGTCCCCATCGGGTTGTGGGGGACCGAGGCGGTCTGGCCGCGCTCGGCCAAGGTGCCCAAGGTCACCAACCTGCTGTCGCCGCCGCGGGTCACGGTGCGCGTCGGGGCCCCGAGGTACTTGAGCGGCCTCGACGCCGAGAGCGGGACCGAGGAGATCATGGCGGCGATCGCGTCATTGCTCCCCGAGGCGGCACAGCGCACTGCACCTCCGAGCGAGGCCGAGCTCGCCGCCACCTACCCGTCGGGGCACATCCCTGCGGGCGTCGACGAGGATCACTCGTGAGCACGCTTCGCTCGAAGGCGGCACTGGTGGCGCTGCGAGGAGTGAACACCGCCTCTCGGCGCCTGGGACGCGGGCAGGGGACGGTGGCGGGCGGCAACGTGGGCCTGCGCCTCGATCCGGGCCTGCTCGGCTATCTCTCTCAGGGACGGCGCAGCGCGCTGGTGACGGGCACCAACGGCAAGACCACCACCACCGCACTCTTGGCGGCGGCCTTGGGGGGTGGCGGTGCTGACGTGGCTTCGAACTCGACGGGCTCGAACATGCCCGCGGGTCACGTGGCGGCGCTCGCCTCGGCTCGAAGTGCACCGCTGGCGGCCCTCGAAGTCGATGAGGCCTACCTCGCCCAGGTGCTCGACGAGGTGCATCCCGAGGTGGTGGTGCTCCTCAACTTGTCACGCGACCAGCTCGACCGGATGAGCGAGGTGCGGATGCTTGCCCAACGTTGGCAGGACGCCCTCTTCGAATACCCCGAGACCCTGGTGGTGGCAAATGCGGATGATCCGTTGGTGGCCTTCGCTGCACGCCGAGCGGCCAAGGTCTGCTGGGTGGCCGGTGGTCTCGCCTGGAGCGAGGACGCCACGGGGTGCCCTGCCTGCGGCGGTGCGATCAGTTTCGAGGGGCTCGACTGGTCCTGCGAGGGATGCTCCTTCGCCCGGCCGGCGCCGTCCTGGCAGCTCAGTGAGGATGGCGCGCGCGGCCCCGGAGGGATCGTGGCGCTCGACGTGCATCTCCCGGGGGCCTTCAACCGGCTCAACGCATTGATGGCGCTGGCCGCCGCCAGCGCGCTCGGTATTGATGTCGATGCGGCGACCACAGGGATCGCTGCAGTGGCGTCGGTGGCAGGCCGATTCGAGACGGTCGGCGTCGCCCATCACCAGGCGCGCCTGATGTTGGCGAAGAATCCGGCAGGATTCGCGGCGTTGCTCGATCTGGCGGTGGAGGATCGCGGTCCGGTGGTCGTGGCCATCAACGCGCGCACCGCCGACGGCGGTGATCCTTCCTGGCTCTATGACGTGGACTTCTCTGTGCTGAGTGGCCGTCCGGTGATCGCCTCAGGAGAGCGAGCACTCGACCTCGCCGTGCGCCTCGCCTATAACGGCGTGGCCCATGAGATCGAGGGGGATCCTGCGGTGGCAGTCGGTGTGGCGGCACGCCACGAGGGCCCCGTCGACGTGATCGCCAACTACACGGCCTTCTGGGATCTGCGGAGCCGCTCATGAGCCTCCTTCGGATCTGCGTCGTGTACCCCGACCTGCTTGGGACCTACGGCGACGGCGGCAACGGCGAGATCCTCGCTCGACGCGCTGAGTGGCGCGGGATCGAGGTCTCTCTCATGCACAGTGCGTCCTCAGGTCAACTGCCCGCAGCCGATCTCTACTGCCTTGGCGGGGGCGAGGACGGGCCTCAGGTTCTGGCCGCTCAGCGCCTCGCCCAAGATGAGACTTTCCGCGGGGCGGTGGACGGAGGGGCGGTGGTCTTCGCAGTGTGCGCGGGCTTCCAGATCCTCGGCCGCAGCTTCCCCGACGCACGGGGCCACCAGATCGAGGGCCTCGGGCTCTTCGCCATGGACACCGTCAAGCACGAGGGTCCTCGCTCCGTCGGCGAGGTCGCCGTGGACGCGGGCTCGGTCCTCGGGTCTGCACCACTCGGGATGCTTTCGGGATTCGAGAACCATGCGGGGGTCACCAGGCTGGACTCCGAGCTGGCTCCGTTGGGCACGGTGCGCGCCGGGGTCGGCAATGGAATACCGGGCGTGAACGGCGAAGCTGGTGAGGGTGCGCTGAGCGGCCGGTCGGTGGGCACCTATCTCCACGGGCCCGTCCTGGCCCTGTCTCTTATACACATCTGACGCTGCCGACGATACTCCTTGTG
>CAWUMT010000039.1:0-8513 GCA_963923735.1 uncultured Acidimicrobiales bacterium | reverse complement strand
CCATGCGCCTCGGCGAGCTCGCACTCGAGGCAGGGATCCCCGAAGGCGTCTTCCAGGTGCTGACCGGCAAGGGTTCGGTCGTTGGCTGGCGGTTCGTGACGCACCCCAAGGTGGCCAAGGTCTGTTTCACCGGATCCACCGAGGTCGGCCGCCAGATCATGAGCGGATGCGCGGACCAGATCAAGCGTGTGACCTTGGAGCTCGGGGGTAAGAGCGCAAACATCGTCTTCGCCGACTCCGACCTTGAGGTCGCCGCCGCCCGAGCGCCCTACGGCGTCTTCGACAACGCCGGGCAGGACTGCTGTGCGCGCTCGAGGATCCTGGTCGAGCGCAGTGCCTACGACCGGTTCCTTGAGCTGCTCGAGCCGGCCGTCAAGGGCGTTCGAGTCGAAGACCCGACCCTTGAGACCTCAGAGATGGGCCCGCTGGTCTCCGCGGCCCAGCACGCCACCGTCTCGTCGTACCTCCCGGAGGGGGCTCCCATCGCCTTCCAGGGCACTGCTCCTGACGGGCCCGGCTATTGGTTCCCTCCGACCGTCTTGTGCCCTACCTCAAACACGGATCGCGCCGTCGTCGAGGAAATCTTCGGTCCCATCGTGGTCGTCCTGCCCTTCGAGGACGAAGCCGACGCCATCCGCCTGGCCAACGACACCCCCTTCGGGCTCTCGGGATCGATCTGGACCCAGAATCTCGGCAAGGCCATCCGGGTCGCACGTGGTATCGAGTCAGGGAACTTGAGCGTCAACTCCCACTCCTCGGTCCGCTACTGGACGCCCTTCGGCGGCTTCAAGCAGTCGGGAATTGGGCGCGAGCTCGGCCCCGATGCCCTCGAGGCGTTTAGCGATGTCAAGAACGTCTTCTTCGCCACCGACTGATCATCCCCACGTCTCCCCAGGAGGACCCATGCTCCCCTCGCACTTCAACAACTGGCTTCCCGTCAAGGTCCGCTTCGGCGCCGGCATCGCTCGCTCGCTCCCTGAGGTGTTGGCTGAGGCAGGTGCCTCGAAGGTCCTCGTCATGGTCGACGAGGGCATCGAGAACTTCAACCCTGCAGCCAAGGCCGCACTCGAGCACCTCTGGGCCACGCCGGGACTCACGCTGAGTCGATTCGACAAGCCCCCTGCAGAGCCCACCATCGAGATGGTCGATGCGGCCACCGCCGCCGTCGCTGACGCCAGGGCACAGGCCATCGTGGCTATCGGTGGCGGGTCGGTGATGGACACGGCCAAGGCCGCTCGTCTCTGCGCGCAGCTCGGCGTCTCGTTCAAGGACTTCCTCACCACCAGCCCTGGCTATCCCGTTCCGGAGGTGGCGCTGGTCTGCCTGCCCACCTCGGCGGGCACCGGCTCTGAGGTCTCTGGCGGCGCCGTGGTCTCCGACCCCGAGGCCGGCCGCAAGGCGGGCATCGCCAATGCCCACATGCGCGCCCAATTCGCCCTCGTCGATCCCGAACTCACCGTGTCGATGCCGCCGGCCATGACGGCGCACACCGGGATCGATGCTCTCGCACAGGCGATCGCCGGAATCCTGGCCCGCGTGGCGACGCCGATTGGTGACGGCATCGGTTATGAGGCGATCTCCTTGATGAGCGGCGCCCTGCGCACCGCCTATCGCGACGGTTCTGACCTCGACGCTCGAGCGGCCATGAGCGCGGGATCGATGATGGCCGGGTTGACCATGAACATCTCCGACTGCACCGCCGAGCACTCACTCGGCCAGGCCATCGGTGGCCTCCGCCACGTCCCCCACGGCCTGACCATCGGACTCGTCCTGGCCGAGGTGCTCGAGCGTGAAGCGGGCGTGGTTCCGGCAAAGCTCGAACGGATCGCCGATGCCATGGGGGTGCCCGCCGACGGTACGGCAGACGGTTCACGGCTCATCCGCGCCGTTCGCGAGCTGCTGGCAGATCTTGACTTCCCAGTGCTCTCAACCCTCGAGATCTCTGAAGCAGACCTCGGCACACTGGCCGATGCGGCGCTCAGTGACTTCTTCATCACCATGGCACCGACGGACTGGACGCGAGATGAAGTGCTCTCTGCGTTCTCCACGGCGCTCGCCTTGGAGCATCGCTAAGGCGACGCGAGCGACGCCTCATGACCTCTGAGCCGGGACACAGGGCCACACGAGGCGCTCACCGAGCGCTTCTCCGTGAGGTTCCGCTCCCCGAAACGTTCCGCGAGGCGATCAGACTTGAGTTTCGCAGGGCCTTCCACTTCCCCTTTGACACGCCCATCGTGATCGTGATCAACGCTGCACTCATGAGCGGCTGTTGGTTCCTGCTCCCGAGTGCGCTCAAGGACAATGTCTTCACCTTCCATGGCACGCTCGATTTCCCCGTTGTGCTCTGCGCCTGGATGTACTCCGACGTCCCCACCACCAATGTGCTCGGTGCCGATGCACGACGCATGGTCCGCGCGCTCGGTGACCGGGTGATGCTGCACAGGATGCTGTTGGCCAAGAGTGCGGTGCTGTGGCTGTTGATCACACCCTTCTGCCTCGCGGTGTCCCTCTATGCAATGACCTACGACCGTCATCCCTTCGCCTTCGTCTTCAGCGCCGTGTGGATCGCAATCGTCCCATTGGGATTTCTCGGGCTGGCCGCGTGGCTTGGCATCCGGTTCCCGTACCACCCCATGCCGGTCCGTTATCGGCTCTCCCATCTCCACCCTCGATTCCGCATGTTGTGGAGGTGGATCACCCTGATCTTCCTTCCGTACGCGCTGGTTCCCGCCTTAGGAATCCTGCTCATGGTCCCTTCGGCCATTCTCTGGGGCGTGACCTCCCAGACTGCGCTCGCCAATGATGTCCCGACGCACTTTCGTGCCCTCGGTGTTGGGGTGGCCTGCGTCGTGGCCGTGATCGCCGGCATCATCGGCCTGCGCGGGAGTCTGGCCATGATGTCCAAACGGGAGTCCACGTTGCGCTCCGTGCTGAGCGATCCGACGTGGGGATGATGGTGGGCCGTACAGGACTTGAACCTGTGACCCCTTGCGTGTCATGCAAGTGCGCTACCAGACTGCGCCAACGGCCCCTTCAAGGAACCAATCTAGCACCGGGCCTCTCGGCCCCCTCCTCGTAACCGGGATTCCGCTCAGAACAGGGTGTCCGAGGCGGCCACCTGGATCGGCCACTCGAACTCCTCATCGCTGAAGCCCTGCTTGCCGTTTCGCAGGAGGTAGTCGCTGAACTCGCCCGCCCAGCTCTTGTGCCATTGGCCCTGGGCTCGGTAGAGCTCCTCAACGGGAACATCGGCGATCTCCGCGAACGCGTCGGCGTAGGCCGCAAGCAGCAGTCCGGCGGCCACGGCATCTCCCTGAGCGTCATGCGCCGCTTCATTGGTCACGCCATAGACCTCACAGAGCGCACCGAGCGTGCGTGATCCCTTTCCCTTGCGGAACTTGACCAGGTGCTTGTCCATCACGAGTGGGTCAAGCACGGGGCCTGCCCAGCCCCGCTCGACGAGCCCTCGTCCGTCGATCCGTCTGCAGCAGGCGTCGGTCATGGTCAGGTCATAAGAGAGGTTGAACCCGACCACAGGGACACCTCCCCGAGAGGCCTCGACCAAGCGGGTGGCGATCTCCTCAATTGCCTCGTCGAGATCCATCCCCTCGGTGCGAGCCTGCTCGGTGGAGATCCCATGGACTGCAGCCGCACCTTCAGGGATCTCCCGCCGAGGATCCACCAGGGAGTAGCGGCTCTCGAGCACCGAGCCTTGGCGCATCGTCACGAGTGCGAATGACACTGGGACGTCGCTCTGCACCTCGATCCCCGTAGTTTCGAGGTCGAACGCCAGCCATTCCATGTTCACCCAGGGTGCTGCCACGGCTCAGAGCCTTCCACAGCCTGATGACAGATCCTCGGACGCCCCTGAGCTACGAGTCGTCCAGGAGTCCGGGTCCGCCAATTGGCGAGTCGGGCTTTCTACGATGCATCCGTGTCCTCCCCGCCTCCGTCTCGCTCGCAGGCACTGCAGTCGCGTCGGTCGAACGCGGAGACTGCCCGTCGAGAGCGAGCACGGCGTCGGCGCCGCCGGCTGGTGCCCCTTGCCGGCGTGGTCATCCTCCTTGTGGTCCTCGCCTGGTACTTGACCAAGGGATCGGGGTCCACGAACTCCGCACCCGCCACCACGAAGCCCTCGGTCACCACGACGACGCAGGTCCCCTTTGCGCCCGCTCCGATCAAGTCGCAGATCCCCTCACCTCCGGCCAGCGACGGGCAATGGGGCAGCCGCTCTGCGTGGGTGCCGGGGCAGCCCGCGGTGCTCGAGACGACTTGGCACCCCTTCGCCGCCAACTCCGCGGTGGTGGCCTATGCCTTCTGGATGCGAGCGGACGCCACCCTCCTGGCACTCTTCCCGGGCTACAAGGGGCCCGGCACCACGAATCTCGACCGCGGTCCCGAGCAGGTGCCCTCCGATGGTCGCCGCGCACTGTTGGCCACGTTCAACTCGGGCTTCTACATCCAGTCAGGTGATGCGGGGCTCGACTCCCCTGCGGGCTTCTACACGAACCACATCCTCTACTACCCGATGCGTCCAGGCCTCGCCACGGTGGTCCAAAAGGCGGACGGTTCGGTCAACGTCATGAGCTGGACCGGTGGCGCCACGCCCGGCGACGACGTCATCATGGCCCGCCAGAACCTCCCGATGCTGGTGGAGAATGCCCAGCCCACGGCGGCCTCGAACAACAACTCGGCGTTCGGCGTCACCATCGGCGACGTGCCGGCGACCTGGCGGACTGGCCTCGGCGTCGATGCACACGGGAATCTCATCTACGTGACCGCCCCCGAGCTCACCTCGGCCGGACTCGCCCAGGTGCTGATCCAGGCGGGAGCCGTGCGCGGCATGCAGCTCGACATCAACCCTGCTTGGCCCATTTACAACACCTACTCGGGGCCCGATGCCGCAGGCCCGGTTCAGAACGTGCCGAACTCCCAGCAGGTGCCTTGGCGCTTCCTCTCCTCCTCCACCAAGGACTTCTTCGCCCTGTACCTGCGCTCCCCCGGGGTGCTCAAGCAGCCCTGGTAGCACCGGGCAGACTGGGCGGACGATGAGCCACCTCCCTCCCTCCCGACAGGCCCGCCGGGCCGAGATGCAGGCCACCTACCGTCGTCGTCGAATGATGGTTGGCGCCGGTGCCGTTGGCGTCGTGGTTGTCCTCGTGGTCGCAGTCCTGGCGCTGGGCTCTGGGGGGTCGTCGAAGGCCACGCCGAGCTCGACCACCGCCAAAGCCCCAGCGACGACCACGACGGCGGCCACCAACAACGTCACCATGGCTTTCGTGGGCGACACCATGATGGGCAACACCCCGAACCTGCCGCCAAACGCCGCGAGTTACTTCTCTGGCGTGGCCTCGGCACTCAACGCCCCGACGGTGTTCATGAACCTGGAAGGCACCATCACCGACTCGGCCTCGAGCGGGAAGTGCGGGGCCTCGACCGGCAACTGCTACGCCTTCCGGAATCCCACGAGCTACGCACAGCTCTATCGCAATGCCGGATTCACCGTGATGAACTCCGCCAACAACCACTCGCATGACTTCGGCAGCACCTCAGACACCACGAGCGCCCTTGAGGCAGCGGGGATCGCACAGACCGGGCTTCCCGGGCAGATCGCGTACGTCACCCAGGGCAAGACCAAGATTGCCGTGATCGGCTTCGCCCCCTATTCGAACGCCAACAACCTGCTCGATCTGACCAACGCCGCGAACCTGATCCATCAAGCCAAGTCCCAGGCCCAAGTGGTCGTGGTCTACATGCATGTCGGCGCCGAGGGAGCCACGGCCACGCACGTCACCGGCAACGAGGAGGTCTACGTCGGAGAGGACCGTGGCAATGCCAAGGCCTTCGCCCACGCCGCCATCGATGACGGTGCGAACCTTGTCGTGGCGTCAGGCCCCCACGTCCTGCGAGGCATGGAGTGGTACAAGGGCGTGCTGATCAACTACTCGCTGGCCAACTTCGCGGGGTACAACAACTTCTCGACCAGCTACCCGATGTCGCTCACCGGCGTCCTCTCGGTCACCCTCACCTCGGCCGGGACCTTCGTCACGGGGCACTTCACCCCCGTGGTGATGAGCGGGGCCGGCCAACCGTCGATCGGAGGCGGATCGATCGGGTTCGTCAACGATCTCTCGAAGGCCGACTTCGGGTTCTCTGGCGTCTACATCCAGCCTGACGGCGCGATCAACGCCCCCACACCCCCGACGACCACCACTACGAAGCCGGTCAAGAAGAAGTAGCGCTCATCAGCAGCCGCCGCCGGGACCCGGGGTCCCCGGGCCGGTGGCGGGATAGGCCACCGTGCCGACATTTGACGGCCGAGGGTTCGGGCCGAGGTGCACCACGTACCAGACGCCGCGCCAGGAGATCAGGCTCGCGATGGCGAAGCTCTTCTCTCCCCCTCCTGCGGTGTAGACCATTCGCGCGTTGGGCAGGTGCCAGTACCCGATCTTGTTCTCACAGGTTCCCGGGGACACCCAGTGGGCCAGCGCCGGGTTCGCGTTCATCGTCGTCAGCCTCGCCGCACTCGGAGGGGTTCCGAGTGCTTGTTGATAGGCGACGAGGTCCAAGTCCAAGAAGGCCACGAGTCGTCCTTGGTAGTCCGAGGCCGGATTGGCCAGCATCCCGGTCTTCATCTGAAGGTACGCCGACTCAGGGAAGAACGTCTCCATGGCCAGCGCGTGGTTGTCCCCCTGCATGGCGGTGAACAGCGAGCCGAACCGAGACGTCAACGAGGCTGAATCCATCGGAGGCTGCGCATCGGTCTGCGGGAGTGCCCCTGCATCGGTGGTGGTCGTGGTCGGTGCCGTCGTGGTCGTGGTCGATCGGTGCGGCACGGTGGTGGTCGTGGTCGTCGAGGTGCTCGAGCCACTCATCAGGGACCCCACGGCAAGCCATCCGATCGCCAGCACGGTGATGACGATGGCGCCGGCGAAGAGCTGGCGTCGCCGATAGACCGCTCGACTCGGGCGGTGGCGAGGACCTCGGGGGCGGGTGGACATCGCCCTCTTTCGTAGCACGCTGGCAACAGCCACTCGCGGTGTCTCGACAGCGAATGCCCTGCGCTCCTTGCCCTTCGGCGCGGTGGGAGACTGAGGTCCAGAGCATCGCTGAGCCAGAGAGGGTGAGACACGGATGAACGTGCACGTGCCACGCCCTTATCACCGCGGCCGCATGGTTCTCTCCGTCGTCTTCCTCGTGACGCTCATGACCCTGGTGTTTGCCTGGCCTCAGAGCCACGATGACGCCACGGGTGCCGCACCCGCCGCACCCAAGGTGAAGATTCAAGGCGACTCCGTCCTGGTCTCCTGGCAGCGAACGAGCAGTGCCACGCCCACCTCCGGAGACCATGACCTACGCATCGAGCCCCCCGGCTATTCGTGCACCCCTAATGGCCCCGACTCGTGCATCGTGCGCCACGCGCCCTCGAGTGTGGATCTCCGCTTCGCCGTCCGTACCGAGTTCGGCGGCGCATGGACACCGTGGTCCGCCCTGTCGGCCGAGATTCCCCGCACCCAGATCGTCATCATCGCCGGACAATCGAACGCGACGGGCTGGGAGGCTCCGGTCACCGATGCTCAGGGGACCAATGTCCTCGCCGTCGGCGCGACCGAGGCGGATCAGGCGGTGCGGTTGAGTTGGGACCAGCCCAAGAACTTCACGACCGAACGGATCGGACTCGGACCTGAGGAGTCGGTGAGTCTCACCACCCCGCAGACTCTCAAGGGCACCGTCCCCTCCTCCGCCAAGGGTACGGCGATCTTCGGCCCGGAGATCACGCTCGCCCGGAGGCTCTACGCCTCGGGGCAACGTGATCTCCTTGTGCTCAAGGTCACCCAGTCGGGAACCCAGCTCGGCGACAACGGACCATGGTCGGCACCTGACGGATCGCTCTACAAAGCCCTGGTTGCAGACGCGAAGTACCTCCTCAATCGAGAGGCATCCCACGGCAGGCTGGCGAGCGTCGTCGCGATTAACTGGTACCAGGGAGAGAACGATTCAAAGCCCGGGCTCGCCGAGGCCTACCAGCGGAATCTGACAACGTTCATCACCTCGTTGCGCTCTGCCATCCCGACCTCGGCGGCCACTCCATTTGTCATTGCCATGACCTCCACCGAGTCGTGGGTCCACACCCAGCAGTTCGCCAAAGCATGTGCGGGTGCCTCCTGCGATGGATTGCTCCGAGCCAATGAGCAGGTGCGGGCCGCAGACCGAGCCGTCGCCGGGTCGTTGGGTCACGTCGGCCTTGTGGACACCGTGGTACTGCCACATGCAACGGGAGGTCTGCACCTCAACGCCCAAGGTGAGCTCACCCTTGGAACCATGCTGGCGGACACCGACCTGTCGATCGGCCTGACCTAACGACGAATGGCGCCCCAGAGGCCGAAGCCTCGGGACGCCATTGTCGTGGAGGCGACGGTGGGAATCGAACCCACGTGGGGGGCTTTGCAGGCCCCTGCCTCAACCACTCGGCCGAGCAGGAGGGGGTGTCGGGGGTAGGCTGTCGACTTCTG
>CAWUMT010000038.1:0-8704 GCA_963923735.1 uncultured Acidimicrobiales bacterium | reverse complement strand
GAACGACAGCGTGTCCTGATCGATCTCGATCCGGGCCCTCAGGTCGTCGCTCGCCGCGAGGCTGCGGCCGAGGTGCGCGAGCTGGTCCAGCTCGTGGCCATGGCCGAGCTCGATGAGACGACCCTGCGCTCCCTCGCTGGTGCCGTACGGGGCCTCAATGCGGAGCTCGGCGGCGCCGTCCCGCTCAGCCGCTACGTACATGACGATCCCGCACATCGCCGTGGGATCGACGTCGCTCTTCCCTCGCAGGAGTCCGAGATCATCTTCGGTCCCTCCAATCCCATCGCCACTCCGCTCGAGGCCTACCGGGAGCAAGATGGCACCATCACGGGCGTCGCCACGTTCCCCTACACCTACGAAGGACCCCCGGGCTCCGTGCACGGCGGCATGCTGGCGGCCTGCTTCGACGCCCTGCTCGGCATGGCGGCAGCCACGTCAGGACATCCCTCGATGACCGGCACCATGACGGTCATCTACCGCTCTCCCACCCCACTCAACCGGCCCATCCGCTTCGAGGCGTGGTTCGATCGCAACGAGGGTCGCAAATCGTTCACCAGGGCCCGGGCGCTCGACGGTGACACGGTCTGCGTGGAAGCCGAGGGGATCTTCATCGAGGTGCGTCAGGATCACTTCGCCAAGAACGCCGAGGACTGAGATGACGCAGCCGCCGGAGGACTCCACCAGTTCGCCGGAGGCGTTCTCCGCAGAGCTCGCACGGTGGCTCGAGGGTCCTGAGACCAAGACCTTGGCCGGACTCGAAGAGGTGTTCGGACCCCGCAGCTTCGCCGTGGCGGTCGTGGTCCTGATGTTCCTGCCCGCACTCCCCCTCCCCACCGGAGGAGTGAGTCACCTCTTCGAGCTGATCGTCGTCGTCCTCTCCGCCCAGATGCTGCTGGGTCGAAGGACCATGTGGATGCCCGAGCGTTGGCGCACCCGGCCACTTGGCGAGCGCATGTTGACCAAGGCACTGCCGTTCATGGTCCGGCGTATCGAATGGTTCGAGAAGATCTCGCGTCCCCGGATGGCCGCACTGCTCGCCACCCCGGTGGCCGAGCGGCTCTACGGACTCGGCTTCGTCGTCTTCGCTGCGTTCGCCATGGTCGCCCCACCCTTCTCGGGGCTCGACACGCTTCCTGCGATGGGCGCCGTGGTGCTCGCGTTGAGCCTTCTGCTCAGCGATGTGATCCTCGCTGCCATCGGCCTGGTGCTCGGTGGGGTGGGGATCGTCTTGATCTTCACCATCGGCGTCGCCGCCTATGAGCTGGTGACCCGGTTCTTCACCTGAGTCGGGACGCCTCAGCGCATCAGGTCAGGTGAGGTCTCCATCCCCTTGTTCCACACTGAGCGGGCGATGATCTTGGTCATGTCCGCACGGTCCGCGTAGCGCTTTGCGATGTCACGCACCTCATCGAGGAGGCCTTCGGAGAGCGTGGTCGGGTTGAGGCCCAGACCAAGGAATCGGTCGCGAGTCACGTTGAGCTCGTTCTCGTCGGCTTCCTTGCGGGGGTTTGGCAGGTTCGCCACTTCGACCCCGGTGAGCTTGGAGATCATCTCGGCGAGGTCACGGACCCGGTGGGTCTCGGTGACCTGGTTGAACACCGAGACCTGTGCTCCCTTGGTCGGCGGGTTGTTCAGCGCAATCTCGATGCATCGCACGGTGTCGCGGATGTGGATGAAGGCTCGGGTCTGGCCGCCCGATCCGTGCACGGTGAGGGGGTGGCCGATGGCCGCCTGCATGAGGAAGCGGTTAAGCACGGTGCCGTAGTCGCCGTCGTAGTCGAAGCGGTTGATCAGGCGCTCATCGAGGCTCGTCTCGGGGGTCTGGGTGCCCCACACGATTCCCTGGTGGAGGTCGGTGACTCGGACACCGTCGTTCTTCGCGTAGAAGGCGAAGAGCAGCTGATCGAGCGTCTTGGTCATGTGGTACACCGAACCCGGATTGGCCGGGTGCAGGATCTCGCGGTCCAAGATGCCGTCGGGGGTGTTGACCTGCACGGTGAGGTAGCCCTCGGGGATCGGGGCCGAGCCTGACCAGCCGTAGCCGTAGACGCCCATGGTGCCGAGGTGCACCACCGCGATGTCCTGACCGGTCTCCACGATGGCAGTGAGCAGGTTGTGGGTGCCCGAGACGTTGTTGTCGACCGTGTAGCGCTTGGCCTTGGCCGAGCGCATCGAATAGGGCGCAGCCCGCTGCTCGGCGAAGTGCACCACGGCGTCAGGGCGCTTCAGGAGCAAGAGAGCCAGAAGCGCGTCGTACTCTTTGGCGAGATCGAGGTTGACGAAGTCGATCTCCTTGCCCGACTTCTCCTTCCAGACCTCCAGGCGCTCGTGGATGGGGCGGATCGGGGTGAGGGACTCGACCTCGAGCTCAACGTCGATGAATCGACGGGAGAGGTTGTCCACGATTGTGACCTCATGACCCTGCGCCGAGAGGTGCAGCGCCGTGGGCCACCCGCAGAATCCGTCTCCACCGAGCACCAAGACCTTCATCAGTCGCGTTCCTTCCAAATCAAAACGTGGTCGTTGCCTGCGCCGTCGCAGGTCGGGCGGCGGCCTGCGCACGCCCTGTCGAATCCCAAGATTCTACCGCAGGGTCCTCGAAACACCCCGTCACTCAACATCGATGGAGGGTTCAAGGCAGGCCACAAGAAATGCTCGGAGCTCGGCAGCCTGCAGTTCGATTCGGCGGCCCCCTTCGGTGGAGGTGATCTCGAGCGAGGGGCAGAAGTGCCCCTCAGCCCCACAGAAGAAGTGTGGGGAGCCGATCACGCCACGCGCCTGGCCTTCGGCAAAGTCCGCCAGGACACCAGAGCGGTCTTCCTCGCCTGCCGGTCCGATCTCGAGCCGCATCGCCAGTTCGTCGAGCACCTTCGCATCGCTCAGGTCGAGCCCCTCCTCAAACAGGGCGTCGCGCAGAGCGAAACTCATCTGCTGGCCCTTCTGGGGGCTCATCCGATAGGCCGCGTGAGCCAAAGCCAATGCAGGCAGGGTGGTGGAGGGAAACGGGTCCGTCGCCACGTTGGCGAACCGATCCGAAGCCACCTGCGTCCGCAGCGCCGCCCCATTTGCTGCGGCACGGGCGGGATCCATGGGCTCGTGGTTCACGAGCTCGAGGGGCCATGCCCGGACCCAGAGCACCACGTCGTCGCGACCCATTTCGTCACAGGTGGCACGCGCAGCCCGCAGGCCCACGTGAGCGAAGGGACACCACAGGTCTGCGAACACCTCGAGCAAGACCGGGGAACTCATACCCCCCATGGTATCGATTCCCTCGGTCAGAGTCGATCGGCAGATGCCCGAAGCTCGGGGCGGAAGTCCGGGTGGGCCACCTCGACCAGCGCGTGGGCACGCTCGGAGACGCTCATTCCCCGAAGGTCCACCGAGCCGTGCTCGGTCACGATCACCGCGGTGTGATGTCTCGGTGTGCTCACGATCGCCCCCTGCGGAAGCGCAGGAAGGATCCGGCTGCGCAACTCGCCATTGACCTCCACCGTGGAGGCCATACAGATCAAACTGTGATCTTCGAGCTCGAGTTCGGCGCCTGCGATGAAATCCTCGTGGCCCCCGACCCCCGAGATCTGGCGGCCATCGACCGAGTCCGCGACCACCTGGCCGTAGAGATCCACCATGATCGCCCCGTTCAGCGAGACGAACTTCCGGTTCGCCGCAATGTGACTCTGGTCGTTGACCAGACTCACTGGGGCAAAGGCCACCTCTGGATTGTGATCCAGCCAGTCATAGAGGGCTCGTGATCCTGCCGCGAAGGTCGTCACTGAGACGCCATCAAAGATTCCCTTGGAGAGGTTGGTGACCTTCCCGGCCTTGTGCAGAGCCATCAGTCCGTCGGTGAACATTTCAGAGTGCACGCCGTAGCCTCCGCCAGGACGTTCGGCCAGCGCAGTGGCCACTAGCGAGGGGACGGCTCCGATACCGGTCTGGAGAGTGCAACCGTCCTCAATCCATTCGAGTGCATGGGCGGCGATGGCCGCAGAGATGTCGTCAGGCTCCTCTGCGGGAAGCTCGAACGCAGGTTGGTCACCCTCGACGAGGACATCGATCAGATCGACGTGCAGTCGATTGTCGTAACCGGCCAGCGGATAGGTCCACGGCAATGTGGGATTGGTCTCAACGATCAACAGTCGTTCGGGGTCGCGTGCCGCAAGCTCGAGCTCTGCCTTGGTTGCGCCGTAGTGGAGCGAGAGCGAGACGTAACCCTCCTCGTCAGGTGGGGTGGCCTGGGCCACCATGACCCGCGGGTTGATCTGGCGCAGCAACGGCGCGAACTGCCGGAATCCAGCGGGGATGAGCTCGATCTTGGCGTCGGTAGCCGCCAAGAACCGCTCGGCGGGTCCGAAGAACCCTGAGCGATACCGCACCCCCGGCCGGGTGAAGAGTTCGAAGAGGCCGAGGACAAGCGCCCCACCGAGCACGAGTTCCTCATAGGACTCGCGCTGACCGAAGGCCGTGAACAAGGTGTGAGGGTTTGCAGGACCGAGACCGAAGCCGACGCTGTCGCGCGATCGGATCAGGCCCCCAGCCTCCTGTGGGTCAAGCGACGTGGCCACAAAGAGATGATCCCTCACTCACTTCTTGGAGTGGCTGATCACTCAGAAGTGCGCTCCGACAAGGAAATACCTCGCCGGAACCGTCGGCTCAGCACCACCATGCCAAGCAGGAAGAGGACTCCTCCCGCGATTGTCAAAGGGGTGGTCAGGAATGAGCCGGTTGCAGCGAGCCCACCGACTCGAACGCCAGCCAGAAGCGCTCGACGGCCTCCATCCGATCCGGTCCCCTGCGCCTGGATGGTGTGATCTCCCACGGAAAGGTCAGTGGGGATCGGCACGACGGTCCTGAACGTGCCGTCTCCGAGCACTGTCGTCACGCCAAGCTTCTGAGGGGTCGAGAACGAGAAGAGGGTGACTTCGGTCCCCGGAGCAAAGCCATAGCCCGACGTGGTCGCCTCCCCTCCTGCGCTCAACGCAAGCGTCGATCCCTCAACCCCGTCGCCTGAGAGCTCCATTCCGATCGTCGTGATACCCACAGAGATGCTCCGCGGGCCGGTCTGCTCGACGTTCAAAGGAGTGATCGATCCGTCCTCTCCGATCATCGCTCCCTGCCCCGGGGGCAGCTCGAGCGGCTTCCCATCAGAAGGGGTGATCGGTGCATCCCCATTGAAGGTCGTCGTGGTCGCGGGGATCGTCGTGGTCGTGCTGGTTGTGGTCGTGCTGGTTGTGGTCGTCGTGGGTGGAACCTCGTAGGTGAACGCGCCAGAGGCGGTCGCCGAGCGCTGCGTGGAGCTCACCTGGACATCAACGGCGCCCGCCCCATGAGCGCCCGTAGTGCAAACGATTTGCGACGCGCCGGGCTGTGAAGTGATCGGGCAACTCACTCCTCCCACATCAACTGAAGTCATCGTGCTCAAGAAGGAGCCAGAAATGGTGATCGAGGTTCCACCAGCGAGATCTCCGTGGTTCGGCGACACAGAGGAGATGATGGGGTTTGGCAGGACGTCAACGACAGAGACATTCGCCGATGTCTGGTTGACGACGTAGCCGAGATAACCAGACTTGTTGATGGCGACGCTCGATGGTCCAGCTCCTACTGCAACGGTCGTCAGCAAACTCCCCTGCGTGAGATCCACGACGCCGAGCGTGGTCTGAAGGGTGACATAGGCGTACCCGCCCATGGGATGGACCGTCACACCCTTGGGCCGAGATCCCAGCGAAATGGTTCCGTCGACGGCGTTAGTGGAGGTGTTGATTACCGAAAGTGAACCTCCGAGAAAGTTGGATGCATAGGCGCGAGTCCCATCGGGGCTCACGCTGATACCAAAGGGGTAACTTCCGACGCCGATAGTCGCGTCAACTGTCGCAGAAGCTGTGTCGATGACCGAGACGGTGTTGTCATTGGAGTTGGTGACATAGAGCTTTGTTCCTGCTGGATTGATCGCCGCGGTCGTAGGATGAGCGCCCACCATCACGGCGAAATGCTCTACCGTCGAAGTCGCCACGTCGATCACAGAAACAGAGTCTCCGTACTGATTCACCGTATAGGCCTTGGTCCCCGCCGCATTGAACACCACCGATGTCGGCCAGTAGTCAACAGCGATGGTGTGGACGACTGTCCCCGACGCCAGGTCCACCACAGACACCGTGGCATCAGTGGTGTTGGTCACATAGAGAACCTGCCCATCGGGGCTTACCGCAGCGGCGTAGGGCCCATCGCCCACGGCAATTGGTGATCCGATCACCTGATTTGAATCGGTGTCGATCACCGAGACGGTGTCATCTTGGGAATTCGTGACATAGACCCGCTGAAGATCGGGGCTCACCGCTGCATTCATGGGAGCCGTTCCCACCCCAACGGTGGCGACCACGGTGTTGAAATCCGAGGCACCGGACTGACCAGGTGCCCACAACGCTCCGATGCACGCTGCAAGGAGCAGCACCGCCAGAAAGGAGCGGGTCGTTAGCGTCGTCCTCCGAAAAGTGATTCTCATCTGGCCACTTGTCTCCCGTAAGGCTTGGCTCCCCTCCCAACACTCATGGGACGGCGAGATCCAGCACAATTGAATTGAGAACGTAGTTCGGTTGCAGTTGGATCTCGTAGGGCCATTGGGCTCTTTCAGGCGATTAGTTACTACTCAGCGACTCGCTCCACGACGATGCTCTTCCGCCCAGCCAGCATCATTTGACCTCTCTCAGACGCTGAGATCACCACGACCGTCAGTGGTCATTCTCCTAGGCTGCCCAGGTGCTCACCATTGACGTCTGGTCCGACCTCGCCTGCCCCTGGTGCTACTTGGGAAAGCGCTATCTCGAGCTCGCCCTCGAGGCCACCGGTCTCGAGGCCGAGGTCCACTTCCGCTCGTTTGAGCTCGACCCCACAATGTCGGCTGATCCGGGGTACTCCGTGCCCGAGATGCTGGCCAAGAAGTACCAGATGACCCCCGAGCAGGCGGCAGCCTCCGGCGCGCATCTGACCGGACTCGGCGCCGCTGTCGGTCTCGACTACGTGATGGACGCGGTTCGGCCCTCGAACACCGCAGATGCCCACCGACTCATCAAGTACGCCGAACTCCGGGGCCTCGGCGCCGAGATGCTCGATGCACTCTTCGCCGACTACTTCTCCAAGGGAGTTCGGCTCTCGGATCACGAGGCCTTAGCCGACACTGCGGCTCGGCTCGGGCTCGATCGTGACGAAGTGCTCGCCTTCCTCGTCAGCGACGAACTGCTCGCCGTAGTCCGCCGAGACGAGGCCGAGGCCTCCGGCGTGGGCATCACCTCGGTTCCGACGTTCGTGATCGATCAGAAGTACGCGATTCCCGGGGCACAGGACCCTGAGACCATGGGCCGCCTGCTCATGCAGGCAGCTGCAAAGGACTGACTCAGCCCTCGGCCGGGGCTTCCTCGGCCACTCGGGTGACCGCCGCCACACTCTGGCCGTCGTCCAGGTTCATCACCCGCACGCCAGTGGCGTCGCGACCCTGGCTCGAGATCTCCTTGACCGCAGTCCGGATGATCACGCCGCCGGAGGAAACCAAGAGGATCTCCTCGTCAAGGCTGACGATGAAGGCGGCGACCACGCGGCCACGGGCTGCAGTGAGCTTGATCCCGCGCACGCCCTGGCCACCTCGGCCCTGGCGATTGAACCGCTCGAGCTTGGTGCGCTTTCCGTAGCCAGCGTCGGTGACAATGAGGATGTCGGCCTCGTCGGAGGCGACGTCGAGGGAGACCACCTCGTCCTCGTCCTTGAGCTTGATGCCGCGCACGCCCGCGGCGGCCCGGCCCATCTCGCGGACGTCGGAGGCGGCGAAGCGGATGGTCATGCCCTTAGAGGTCACGGCGAAGCAGTCGTCGTTGGGCTTGGTCTCGACCACGCGCACGAGTTCGTCCCCGTCGCGCAGGTTGATGGCGATGAAGCCCTCCCGACGAGACTTGTCGTACTCGGCGAACAGCGTCTTCTTCACCTGACCCTGCTTGGTGATGAACATCAGGCTCGAGTCCTCGGGGAAGTCCTTGGTCGAGACGATTGCCTCGATGGACTCATCAGGTGCGAGGTTCAGCAGGTTCACGATGGCCGTGCCCTTGGCCGTGCGCTCCTTCATCGGAACCTCGTGACCACGCAGGCGATAGACCTTGCCGCGGTTCGAGAACAGCAGCAGGTGACTCAGTGCGGTGGTGTGGACGACCTGGGTGATCAGGTCCTCTTCCTTCAAGTTCGCACCGCGCACTCCACGACCTCCACGGCCCTGGGTGCGGAAGGCATCGGCCGAGACCGTCTTGACGTACCCCGCACGGGTCATCGTGAGAACGATCTCCTCGTCGTCGATCAGGTCCTCGACGCCCAGCTCGCCCGGGTCGTGGGTGATCACCGAACGACGCTCGTTGGCGAACTTGGTCTTGACCTCGGTCATCTCATCGCGGATCACCGAGCGCAGGATCGTCTCGTCATTCAGGATCGCCTCGAGGCCGGCGATCTCCTCGCGCAGCGCGGCCATCTCGTTGTCGAGGTCCGTCCGGCCGAGTCGGGTGAGCCGGCCGAGCGTCATGTCCAAGATGTGCTTGGCCTGCTCCTCGGAGAATTCGAAGGGCTTGGCCATGAGGGCCACCTGGGCGGCGGGTCGGTCGTCAGAGTTGCGGATCGTGGCGATCACCGCGTCGAGCATGTCGATGGCCTTGAGGAGGCCCTCGACGATGTGGGC
>CAWUMT010000037.1:0-8749 GCA_963923735.1 uncultured Acidimicrobiales bacterium | reverse complement strand
TTCATCCTGATCGGCTTCGGGATCGGCCTTGTGGTCACCGCGGCCACCGACTCGATCGTCGGCGAGGTCGACGATGACGAGGCGGGGGTGGCTGGTGGGATCCAGACCACGGCCATCCAGTTCGGTGGGGTGCTCGGGACGGCGATCTGCGGTTCGATCCTGTTCTCTGCGGTCGCGAGCTCACTCTTCGGGAACCTCACTGCTCGTGGCGTGCCCGAGGACCTCGCACGACGGGTGGCGGCCAAGTCCAATGAGGTGGCCCAGGGTCTCGTTCCGGTCGAACCTGGAACCTCGCGCGCCATCGTCAAGGCCATCACCGATGCGAGCCACCAGGCGTTCATGTCAGGTCTGCACGCCACCATGATCGTGGGCGGTGTGGTCTGCCTGGTGGGTGCCGCGCTTGGTCTGGCCATGCGCGGTGTGCCCAAGCCTGATCCCCAGAACTGAGCGGGAGCCTTTGCCGCGAGGTGACTGATTCCGAGTCAGGCACTCGCCAGCGCAGGTCGGACCGCTGATGAGTAGGGTCAAGCCATGGCCACCCTGACCTCGCTTGAGGCCCTCGATCGCTCCCAGCTACTTGCACTCGCCCACGAGCACATGCTCAGTGGCCTCTTGGCGGTCAAGGCAGTCACGCCCCTGTTGTTCGTCGGCGGGGACCTGCCCCTCGAGGAGCAGCCGCTGCTCTCGATCGATCAGTGGATGGGGGCGAGTCCCGTGTATTCCGCTCGCCTCAAAGAAGCAATGGTTTTTGACGGGGATGACGTTCCCACAATCTTCAAGGCACTCCAGCTCGATGTGGGGTTCGTGCACCAATACATGGACGTCAAGTATCAGGTCAATGCACCGTACGACGGCGAGTTCTGGCTTCCGCACTGTGGAGCCCTGCTTGACGTCGAGCCCTTCGGTGAGGACATGGTCTTCAACATGTGTCACACCATCGAGGATCCGACCTTCGATGCCACCGCACTTGCGCACAATCCCAAGGCGCAGATTCGGCCCATCCATCGGCCACCGCGCATCCCGGTCAATCGCGATCCCCACTGCCATTGGACGCTGAAGATCGACGAGGCGAATCCTCCCGTGCCGCCGATTCCTCGCACCGATCAGGTGCGGGCACTGGCGCTCGCCAGCCTTCCGAACCAGCGATCGGGGAATCGTACGGATGGACGGGACGACTACACCGGGGAATTCGACCCTGAGTTCCGACTCACCGGACTCAGCACCTCGGCGCTGCGAGCATTGGCCGTCGAGTTCGCGGTTCAGACCCACCTTCTCATCGCTTCGAACGAGTTTGGCATTGCGGATCGGGCCGACGTGGCCACGGCTCGTCGCCTCCAAGAGGACGGATGGGTCTCGCTCTCCTGGATCTTGGCCGAGCGTTTGGTCGGGAACCTGTCACTCGGCTCCGGTCCTGAAGCTGCAGCCTCGGCACTCGCGCTCACTGCGGCTATCCCGCCGGGTTTCGATCGCGATGTCGATCTCGAGGGGCCGCACCTTTCGATGACGTTGATTCCGCGACATGCCGGACTGCTCGACCCAGAGCACCCCGGCTGGGTCGGCTCATTGGCCCGAGGGTCTTCGACGCCCTATGAGAACACGGTGCGCGGCGCAGGAATGGACCTAGTTCACTCCTCGGTCGACGTCATCGATGGAGTGATCAACGTCGAGCTCGATCTCACTGAGGCCGCTTCGGACCGCGTCGAGCCTGATGCCGTGCAACTCAGCCGAATCGGTCTTGCTGCGGGTTGGCGCTTCGCGCTCGTATGAGCTGACCGCCTCGGGCGATCAGCTCAGGTACTTGGTCGCCGCGCCGGCCATTCCGGCAGCGGTGATCCCGGCACGGATCTGGTCCTTGCCCTCCTGAGGCAACACGCCCTGAGGGGGGCGTGAGCCCATGTAGTCCCCGATGGGGAGGCCGACGACGTGTGCGCCGTACTTGAAGGCCTCACCCCAGTGGGTGAAGTAGTCGGAACGACCGGGGTACTGCACGTACCAGAGCCCGACGGAACCCATGTAGCGGTCAAGGCCGGACTCGTCGGCGTAGCGGATGGCCTCGGAGATCTCGCCATTCCAGATGAGTTCGAAGTACTTCGTGTACCACATGTTGTCTGGCGTGTCGTAGAGGTAACCCACAGTGCCAAGCTGCGCGCCGGTGACGATGCCCTGCTGGAGCCACCCTGCCCGATAGACGATCAGGTCGCACTCCCAGATGGCGAGATCAGGGCACATCGCGTGCAGTGCCGGAGTGGCGGTGATGGAGTCCTGCTCACCTTCTTTGACTGCAACGACGGCCGGGATGTCGTTTGCGATCTCCGCCATCTCCCTGGCCGTGAGCACGTAGCCCGAGGAGGGGGAGTTGAACATCCCGAGCGCGATGTCGGAGCGATCAGCGATGTACTGGAAGAAGCGCTTCACACCTTCGCCGGCGTGGACCTCCATGGGCGGTGTCTGGATGTAGCAGATGTCCGCACCCTTCTCCTGGGCGAAGAGGACCTGCTCGAGCACGTCCGCGGGTCCGGTTCCTGCAGGGCAGGCCTGGATGACGATGTCGGGGTTGATGGCCCGAGCCTCGGTGATGGCGATCTCGGTGAGCTTCTTCTTCTCTTCGAGGGTGAGCGTCCACCACTCACCGACACCACTGGTGAGCCAGAGCATGTCGTGCTTGAGGGCACCGACGCAGTAGCGGACGAGCTGGCGGTACGCGTCGTAGTCGATGTTCTCGCCGTCGGGTCCACTGAATGGCGTATACAGCGAGTCACCGATCCCCTTGAGCGCGCCGCTCTTGATCCAGTCGCGTGCTTCCTTCGCCGTTGCCATGGTGCCTGTCCTCGCACATATGCTCGCCCGTCTCTCGGCCCAGCGGGTCGAACCTAGCGCCGGTGGACGTGTCGCTGCAGTCCTCCTAGGCTGTCTAAGACACCAATCTGAGATCGAGAACTCATCTTGGATCAACGAGCTTCTTCAGGGGGAGATGGAATGGCCTACGACGACAAGCCCGCAAGTCTTGGGGACTTTCAGGAGATGGAGTTGCAGGGTGGCGGTTCTGAAGGCGAGATGGCCCAGCTCCTGATGGGGGCAATGGTCGACCTCTCCAACCCGCAGCCGGCGTACGTCAAGCTCATGGAGGCCGGTGGCTTCTTCGAGGTCGGACCCGGCATGGCCCTGAGCCAGAACCGCGAGAACACCCAGTTCGTGCTCCGGCACCATGAGTTGTTCAGTTCGGACGTCGAGATGAGCCTCGGCAACGTCCGTCCGCTGATCCCGCTCAACGTGGACCCGCCGAACCACTCGAAGTACCGCAAGCTGCTCGACCCGATGTTCGCCCCACGCAAGATGGAGGCTCAGGAGGAGTACATCACCAACCGGGCCAACGACTTCATCGACGCCTTCATCGAGAAGGGCTCCTGCAACTTCTCTGAGGACTTCGCTGAACTGTTCCCCTCGTCGATCTTCCTCGGCCTCCTTGGCCTGCCCCAAGAGGAGATGGGCGCGATGCTGAACCTGCGCGACCACATCCTGCACCCCGAGAAGATCAACCCCGACGCCGCACTCGACATCGACAAGCGGCGAGAGGTCATGAACGAGGGTGGACAGTTGATCTACGCCTTCGTCGGCAACCTGATCGACCTGCGCGAGAAGGAGCCGGCGGACGACATCATCACCACCCTGCTCACCACGGAGGTCGGCGGGGACAAGATGACCCGCGAGGACATCTTGGACCTGATGTACCTCTTCATCATCGCCGGACTCGACACGGTTTCGGACTCGCTGACCTGCTTCTTCGCCTACTTGGCACAGCATCCCGAGAAGCAGCGCGAGATCGTCGAGAACCCCGACGTGATCGCCTCCGCCGTCGAGGAGCTGCTGCGCTGGGAGACCCCGGTCCCCTCTGGCGTGCCCCGGGTGGCGCAGGAAGATGTCACGCTTCCCGGTGGCCAGTTCGTGGCCAAGGGCACTGCGGTGGTCGTCTCCTACGGTGCCGCCGACATGGACGAGGCCACATTCCCAGAGCCCTTCGAAGTTGACTTCGAGCGTTCGCCGAACAACCACATCGCCTTCGGTGGCGGTGTGCACCGTTGCTTGGGCAGCCACCTCGCTCGTCGCGAACTGCGCGTGGTGCTTCGCGAGTGGCACCGTCGGATCCCTGAGTACCGCCTCAGCCCCGGCCACGAGCAGCTCGAGTACCCAGTGGGCCTCCGCCATGTCAAGGACCTGATGCTCAGCTGGGACTGAGTCCCTCGTCGCCTACTTGGTGACGCTCTCCAGAGGGTGATTGAGGAAGAACGCCCACATCAGTGCGTCTGCGCTGATGGTCTGGGTCTCCTTGCCCACGATCGACTCGGGGTAGACGCCCGCGGGTCCTCCCGGCCACGAGTGACCGCCGCCATGGATCACGTAGAGCTCGACCGAGGCATCGGCGGGGCAGGGGTAGGTGATCAGCGAGGTATCTGCGGACGCCGTGGTGGTCGTCGGCGGGGTGCCGCAGCCGTTGCGCTTGGCCCAGGTGGCTGCTTGGGTGGGAACCGACTTGAGGAACTGTGTTCCGAGGGTCCCCGCGGCAGCCGTCGACGTGGCGTCTCCGATTGATCCGGATCCGTCGGGCTTGGGGAGTTCTTTGCCCTTGGGTCCGAGTCCGCCTCCGTAGGCAAGGATCGGGTCGGCATCACCATGGAAGGCGATGACGGGGACCGGCCGTGTGGGGTCGCACCATGGATAGGTCTGGATGCCGGCCACAGGAGCGACCGCGGCGATCGTTCCTGACAACTGACAGGCCAGGGAAGAGACGGTGTAGGCGCCCATCGAGAGCCCGGTTGCGTAGACGCGGCGCAGGTCCACACACGCATGGCTCTCGAAGTTGCTCACCATTGCAGCGAGCCAGGCGACGTCCTTGGACCCCTTGGAGAAGTCCCATCTCGGTAGCCCGGCTTCGCTGAGCTCGGGGGTGAGGGTGTAGAAGCCGTGGGTGGCGCCGAATGCGGGCAGGCCGGAGCCGGCATCCTGAATTGCAGCTGGTTCCTCATAGCCATGGACATTGAGGACCACTGGTGTAGGTGTGGAGCTCTTGAGGTCGGACGGTGCGGAGACCAGGTAGGACCCGTTCACGCCACCGTGGGTGAAAGGGACGCCGGTCCCTGCAGGCTGATTGACACCAGCTTGGGCCGAAGGCTGTTGAGAACAACCTGGTGAAGGAACGGCGGGGAGCGCACGAAGCGACTTCGCCGTCGGCGCGGCGCTGCTTGAACATCCCGCCAGCACCCCTGCGCCCAAGGTCATGGCCACAAGTACGCTGCTCGCACCTTTGAATCGGAATCTCATCGTGTCCCCTCCGTTCCGTGCACCGTAGCGGTGGACTCGGGTCTTCGCTCGGTCTGGAACAATGTCGGTCGTGCGCATCCTGTTGGCGGTTCCGGGTCCCATCGACCCCGCCCAGAGTGCCGGATCCCGACTCGTGGCAGATCTCTTCGAGGGGCTCGGTGAGCTCGGACACGAGGTGGAGTACTGCTTCGACGACGACACGCCGACTGCAACTGTTTGCGCCACCTGGGAGCCTGACGTGGTCATCATCTCGTGGGCGGGGATCGCAGCGCGCCTCCTCCCGGTGCTCCAGCCGAGCTCGGCAGCGCTCATTTACCTCGGCCATGACCTTGCCCATCGCCGCGTGGCAGCTGGAGACGAGATCGCCACACCTGCATGGGATCGTCGATCTGAGGTGGTGCGGATCATCGAAGAGCGATCCTGGGGGCTCGCCGACTTGAGTATCTACCCCGAGCAGACAGAGGCGGACTATGTCGAATCGGTCGCCGGGGAAGGAAGCGCGATGGCGATGATTCCTTATCTAATCGACGAAGGTCGGCTCAGAAGCCTTTCGGATGGAACCGGCCGTGACGTGTGCTTTGTCGGTGGTCCCCTGCACGCGCCGAATCGCGATGCAGTCCGCTGGTTCCGCGACCAGGTCCACCGTGAGCTCTTTCGAACCGGTGAACTTGGGAAGTTCCACGTCTTCGGCTACTGGACTCCCGAGGACCTCGAGGATGATCTAGAGGGAATCGTGCTGCATGGTCCACTTTCTGACGAGGAACTCGATGATCAGATGTCCGCGTGTGCTCTTGCGGTTGCGCCCCTGCGTTTTGGGGCGGGGGTTAAGCGCAAGGTCGTGCACTATCTCAGTCTGAGCCTCCCGCTCGTGGCGAGTGGGGTCGCCATGGAGGGCATTCATCCCGATCCACTCGGTGTTGAGCTCTGCTCGATCGCCGAGACACCCGACGAATGGCGAGCCGTGTTACTGGCGTTGCGCGACGACAAGGATCTTCGTCGAACACAAGCCGAAGCAGGTCTTCGAGCCGTCACGGCGGGATACACCCGTGCTGCGTATCATCAGAATCTTGATGCAGTTCTTGGAACTGCACTCGAACGGCGGCAGCGCCGAGGAGGCAACGTTGGCGGAGCGATTTGAACTGGCGGCCCCTGAGGTCATCGCTGATCTCATCGACGATGAGGCCGTGGTGATCGACCTGACGTCTGGGCACTACCACCGGCTTCGGGGGGCGGCAGCTGACGTCTGGGCGTCCTTGCTCGGCGGAGCCAATGACGAGGAGATCGCGAACGCCGCAACGGGCCCAGTGGAGATGACGTCTCTTGCCGCCTTCATCGATGTGCTCCGTCAGGAAGGACTCATTCGGGAACGCCAAAGCGATCCGATCAGTCCGGCACGATCTTGGGCACCGGGTCCTCTTGTCCTTGAGTCGTTTGATGACCTCGAGGACATCCTCGGGATCGATCCCATCCATGAGGTCGACCCGGATCGCGGCTGGCCAAACCTTCCTGGCGCCTGAGTTCGATGTCAGACCTTGCTCGATGGCTTGACCGTCAGCTCGAGAAGACAGCGCCTCCTGCTCAGCTTCGTCGATCGTTCGGAGCCCGCGATCTCGATCTGCGCGGAACCTCAGATGACGAACTCCACGAACTCAGTTGGGCGCTCGGTGAACCTCGGTTCGTCGATGACGTCGTTGAATACCGAGTCCTTGGCGACGCACTCCGGAGCGCACCGGTACCGCGAGCCTCGGAGTGTGGTCCCTACGGCGTGATCTCAACGCTCGGGGGCACCGGATGGCGTGCCTGTATTGACGTTGACAATGGTCGCCTGCTTGCGTTGCATCGAGAGGCCAGGGTCGCGCTGAGTTCCTCACTGACGGAGGAGCCGCCGAGGCACCAGGCAGAGTTCGCCCGGACGCTCTTGCACTGGCTGGCCATCGACGCGGGCCACCTGCTGGTTCATGCCGGCGCCGTCGGTCGCAGTGGCCGCGCTGTGCTGGTTGTCGGACCTGGTGGCGCGGGGAAGTCGACGTTCGTCCGATGCGCGGCGGGAGCGGGAGCGACCTTCCTCGGGGATAACGCCATCGAGGTGGCCGTGGCCGGTGACCGCGTGACGGCGTGGGGGGCGTATGGCTCCCTCAAGGTCCGCCCACCCATGGCCATGGCCGAGGCGCTGGCTCTCGAGTTCCGTGCACACGATGTTGACATAGCGAAGGACCTCTATGACCTACGTAATTACTCGGCGTTGGGAATCACCCATGAGGCCGTCGCAGTCGTTGCTGCTTCTGCAGACGGCCCCTTGTCGCCGGAGCCGATGAGCCGCGGAGCCGCACTTTTCTCCGTGGCCCCAAGCACGATGGTCCAGTTTCCGCTCTATGGACCCGAGGTTTTCGAAACGTGCGGAGATCTGGTCAGGGCTTTGGATTGCTTTTCCCTCGGACGTCTCGACTCTGTGGCTGACCACGGAAGAGTCCTCGACGAGCTGCTCGGTTCATGAGTCGGCTCGATGTGGTGATTCCGTACTTCGAGGGAGAGCGGTTCATCGAGGGAGCCCTGACTTCACTGGCGAACGCACGCGGGAGGACTTACCTGCGAGTGGTGGTGGTCGATGACGGTTCTTCAGAAGCCTCGAGAACACAGCTCGAGAGGACTCTCGCTCGATGCGAACTGCCATGGATATTGGTCACTCATGATCACAACCTCGGTATCGGAGCGACGCGCCAGCGAGGTCTCGAGGAGGTCGAGACTGAAGTGGTCGGTTTCCTTGACCAGGACGATCGGTGGCGACCCACGCTCATCGATCGGCTCCTTGGGTTGATGGATGAGGCAGACCATGCCTCGGGAATGATCGAGATGCGACTCGCGGAAGGGGCCTTACGTCCCGGCTGGTGTCGCGCTGAGTGGCTCGAGCACCCCTTGCCCGGCACGGTGACGGGAGCCGGGTTGTTTCGCACCGAGGTGCTCCACCAACTCGGCGGCTTCTCCGACGCGTATCGATTCGGAGGAGATGACGTGGACCTCTTCGCGCGCCTGCGTCGTGCGGGAGCGGCATGTCGCGAGATTGATGAGGTGGTGCTGACTCGTCTCGTTCATGACTCGAATGCATCGGGAAAGGCTGACCTTCAACAGGATCTGCTTGCCGGTGTTCGCGCACATCTTGGGAGTCGATGAAGTGATTGACGTCGTGATCCCTGTACGAGATGTCGACCAGTGGCTTGACGAGGCAATCTCTTCGGTGCTGACTCAGGAGGGCGTTGACGTCTCCGTCACGGTGGTCGATGCAGGGTCGAAACGGCCGATCACCCTTTCTGGAGCGATCGATGACGATCCTCGCGTCCTGCTTGTTCGCTCCGAGGAACCATTGGTGGCCGGCGCGGCTCGCAATCTTGGAGCTGTCTCTTATACACATCTCCGAGCCCACGAGACCAGAGAGGAT
>CAWUMT010000036.1:0-8810 GCA_963923735.1 uncultured Acidimicrobiales bacterium | reverse complement strand
CACCTTGACGGCGACCACCCGGCCGTCGTGCAGCGAGGCGCGATGCACGACGGCGATAGAGGCGCGCCCGATCGGCTCGGTCTCGAAGGTGGCGAACGCCTCTTCG
Organism: uncultured Acidimicrobiales bacterium; assembly: GCA_963923735.1. Taxonomy (GTDB): domain Bacteria; phylum Actinomycetota; class Acidimicrobiia; order Acidimicrobiales; family RAAP-2; genus CAIUMH01. Next base: position 8,704 of record CAWUMT010000036.1, on the reverse strand, counting down.
AGAGTGCGGCCCAGATCGTCCTCGACCCGTCGGCGGACCTCGTCGAAGGCGACGATCGGGCCGGTGTCGAGACAGGAGCGGAACTCATCGGCGACCTCAGGGCCGAAGAGACCCGGTGAGGAGGCCAGGATCTGGCCGAACTTGATGAAGGTCCCCCCGCAGTCCTCGAAGGCCAACCGGAGTGGCTGGGCGAAGTCCGCCGGCTCGAGCAGGCCGTCTCTGGCATGGCGCAGTTGACGGGCACCGACCCGTGCGAAGCGACGAACGAAGGCCGAGGCGATCGTGGCTCCCCGTCGGGCCAGCTCGGTTCGACTCGGCGTCGGAAGTCGCCGAGCGTGGTAGCGGAGTGGATCTCCCGAGAGGGGGGCGGCCTGGTGGTCAGCACTCACGGCCTCACACCCTAGAGGTCTTCGATCTCAAGGGGTCAGGCCTAGGCTCGCCCCATGCTCGCCACTCGCTCCCTCGGTCCGCTCTCCCCCTCGGTCGTGGGGCTCGGTACCAACAACTTCGGGCGCACCTTGGACCAAGCAGCGACGACCAGCGTGGTCGATGCCGCCCTCGACGCGGGGATCACCTTCTTCGACACCGCCGACATCTACGGGGCGACGAAGTCGGAGGAGTTCCTCGGCATCGCCCTCGGGACTCGCCGCACCGAGGTGCTCGTGGCCTCGAAGTTCGGCATGCCCTGCCTCGACGAACCGGGCGGTGGCTCCCCCGCCTACGTCCGTCGGGCCTGTGAGGGAACCTTGCGACGACTGGGCTCTGACTACCTCGACCTCTACCAGCTCCACGTCCCTGACCCTGAGGTTCCCATCGCCGATACCCTCGGTGCGATGGCCGAGTTGATGGCCGAGGGCAAGGTGCGGGCCATCGGGTGCTCGAACTTCGATGGCCCCCAGCTCGCTGAGGCCAATCAGGCCCTTGAAGGGGCTCGGTTCGTCTCGGTGCAGAACCAGTACTCACTCCTCTGGCGCGAGCCTGAAGAGAACCTGCTGGCCGAGCTCGACCGCCAGCACGCCGGACTGCTGCCGTATTACCCCTTGGCTAACGGACTGCTCACGGGGAAGTACAAGAAGGGTGAGCCGCTCCCCGAAGGAGCACGCCTCGCCCTGATGCCCGCAGAGCGCACCGCCCACTGGCTCTCCGATCCGATCCTCGACAAGGTTGAAGCAGTCCGACAGGTGTCCGAGGACACAAGGATCCCGATGCTCACCCTGGCCTTCTCCTGGCTGCTCAGTCGTCCAGAGGTCTCAAGCGTGATCGCCGGTGCGTCGACACCAGAACAGGTGCGGGCCAATGCTGGTGCCGTGGAAGCACTGCCGGCAGGGGTCGTCGCTGCCCTTGATTCCGCCACTGCATGAAATCATGATGGTGTGATATCATGACACCATGACGAAGAACCTCACTGTGCGGCTTCCAGACGATGTTGCCGCGGAACTCGAAGCCGTGGCCAGGGCTGAAGGCAAGAGCATGAACGAGACCATCAAGCAGGCGCTGATCAACGAGGTTGAGAGGAAGCGCTCAGAGCCAGTCTTCCGCGAACGTCTTCGAACGATGATCGAGCAGGACAAGGAACTTCTCGAGCGCCTCGCTCAGTGACGGTCCGATATCTGGACCTCAGTGACTAACTCACCATTGCGGCGATCCTGACGGGACAGGACACCGAATCGATCGTTCTCACAGCCAGATTGGACTTGGCAGATTCAGCACTGCACGCTCCGAGAGGAAGCTTCGACGGCACTGAGTTCTACCCCTCCTTCGTCGACAAGTGCGCCGTGCTCCTGGTACGGCTGGCCAAGAACCACCCGCTGCTCGATGGCAATAAGCGAGCGGCCTGGCTGTCTCTTCGACTCTTCATCGAGCTCAATGGCTGGACGTGGTCGAGTTACCCATCTGTCGATGACGCGGAAGCAGCCGTACTCGCTGTGGCATCAGGTTCATGGGACGAAACTGCTGTTGCCACTTGGCTTGTCGATCGGATTGAAGGCCCAATGTCCTCCGAAGGTGATGGCTGACCACGACGGGCCGTGCAGCACCTCAGAACTGTTCGCTCTCTCACGTGTTCGCCGGCCACTGCCCTGGGTGGCCCGGACGAAGAAGGAGGTCGGTCAACTCCCGGCGCAGGTGCACCTGGCGCCAGTCGAGCTGCGCCTCCATGGCAGCGATGAGCACGTCGGGGTCCTCCGTGGTCGTCCGCCAAGTCGGATCCGTTCGCAGGTCGAAGCAGAGCCGTGATCCATCGCCGAAGCGCACGAACCCGAAATCCTCGGTGACGCTCACCGCCAGGTTCATCCTCGAGAGCGATTCATCGAGAGGCCACGGGACCGCTGCGGCCTCGATGAACAGGTCACGCCAGTCCCATTCATAGTGTGCGGCGGATCGCCACTCGATCACTGGGTCGCCAAAGAGGTGCTGGAGAACGCGTCCGTCGCACTGACGAGGAATCACTTCGCCGAGTGCCGCTGCCAGGCTGGGCAGGACGTCGACGTTCTCGGTGAACTGCTCGACCCGCTTGCCCGCCCATTCCTCATGATGGGGATCCACCCAGAGGCAGGGCACGTGATAGCTCTCGGGAAAGAAGCCGAGCTTCTCCTTGAGGCCGTGGTCCCCGAGCTGCTCGCCGTGGTCTGCCGTGACGATGATCAGCGTGTCAGCGATCTGGCCGGCGGCAGCGAGGACCTCGAGGACCCTGCCCACCTGCTCATCGACGGCGGAGATGGCCCCGTAGTACTGGGCGCGCATGGCGCGGAGCTCGGACTCCTTCGACGGTGCCTGAGCCATCTCGAACTTGAGGGCTGCCGAATGGAGGGGGTGGCGGTGCTCCTCTGGGGCAGCACCGATGGGCAACGCCACGTCCTTGGGGTCATAGGCCTCCGCCCACCGCCCTGCCGCCACGTACGGGGGGTGCGGGCGCAGATAGGAGAGGTGCGCGAACCATCCGGGCGCCTGAGCGGCATGCCACCCGAGGAACTGGTCGGTCAGGAACGCTGCCAACGAGAGCTCCTCAGAACGCGCATCCTCTGTGGCCAACAGCGCCTTGGCCCCCCCGGTCGTGTCCACGCCGAGACTCTTAAGGTGCTCGACCCACGCCGTGGGCTCGTCAGGCAGCCAGCAGCCCGCCTCGATCCCGGGTAACAGGCCGTCATAGAAGTCGAGCCGAGGATCGGCTGGGCCCTCTGCATCCTTTGGGTCGAGTCCCATGTCGGTGTAGCCGAACAGGGTGGGCACGTACCCCGCACGACGGGCCAGCAACGCGACGTTGTCGAGCCCACTCGGCAGCGGTGTGCCGTTGGCCACCACCCGATGGTTCATCTGGTACATCCCCGTGTAGAGCGACGCCCTCCCCGGGGAGCACGGTGCGGCCTGGGAGAAGTGGCGCGCCAGGTGCACGCCTCGAGCGGCCAGCGAATCAAGGTGGGGAGTTCGCACAAGAGGATGGCCGGCGAAGCCGGTCGAGTCCCCCCGGAGCTGGTCGATGGTGACGAACAGGACGTTCATGCACCCACCAGCCGCTCGAGCAGGTCACGGTAGGACTCGAGGTTCGGCACGCTCAGTCCGGGCACCTTGGCTGCATCATCGGCCTCGCGCAGTGCCACAGCATCGGCGAAGCCCGCCGTGGCCTCGAACCGCGCGATCGCCTCCCCTTCGAGCGGCCCACCCTGGGCGATCAACGTGGCCTTCGAGGCCGCCGAGAGCGTGTCGTGGTATGCGGGATCTGTCGCACACCGCCAACGCTTGGCCACCACGTGCATGGCCACCGGCACCGCCACCGCACTGTTGAACAGGCGGGCGAGCACCTTGGCTCCCGCGGTCTCATGGTGATCGTCATGATCGGCCAACTGCGCTTCGGGTTGGTCCTGAACGTCGACGATGAGGTGGCCGAGGTCATGGAGGAGGCATGCGGCTACACGTTCGTCGCTCCATCCGCGCTTCGTTGCATAGGCCGCCGACTGCAGGGCATGGTCGAGCTGGGTGACGTCCTCTCCGTAGCCACCCTGGCCCTTGGTTGAGAAGAGCTCGAAAATCTCCTCCACCGTGCTCGGTTCAGTGACGGCACTCATGCTCAGACCAGCTCACCCTCGAAGTCACCGATGAGCGACAGTCGCTTCTCCCCCTCAGCGTCACCTGCGAACGCCGACATCTTCGCCTCGTAGTAGGCGGCCCGGAGGTCCCCCGCCGAGGCAGGTGCCCAGGTCGGGAACAGTGCCCGGCGATCCGTTGCGGATCGGTTCGGCGCCGAGCGGTGAGGAGCGAGCCCATGGAAGAACACGACGTCGCCGGCTTCGAGGGTGACGGGGTCGAAGACAAGTGTCTCGACGACCGCACTCACCACGCACCCTCGCTCATCTTGGGGAAGCACATCGTGGTGTTCGCCTGAGGCGCACTCAAGGCAACCATTGGCCACTGTGGCCGGGTCAAGGGCCACCATGGCGGAAACCACGGAGGCCACCCCGGGATAGGCGGGCAGGTCCTGATGGACAGAGAATCCTGCCCCTCCGGCCAACTTGAAGTTCGCCTTGTCCTTGAAGAGTGCCACGGGCTCTCTCAACAGCTCTGCGGCGACCTGCGCAAGGGGCCCCGACTCCATGATCGTTCGAAGCAGTGGCGAGGCGTCTGCCAAACGCTCGAGACGGGCCAACTGCACCTCGCCGTCGTCGCGTCGTTCCTCATGGCGAAGGACTTCGGGCGCACCGGGAATGCTCAGGCGATCAATCTCGGCCACCAGATCCGACAACTGCTCCGCGCACAGGCCCCGAAGCAGGAGCCATCCTGTGGCGTCGAACTGGCCTCGTTCTTGAGTCGTCAGCAACGAGCTCATGAGGCCATCCTAGGAATCAGCGCTCCCTGATCGCTCCGCAGGACCAGCGATTCAGTCCCCTAGGACGCAGCGACCGCAGCGACCATCTTGGTGAGGGTCTCCTTGGCGTCACCGAAGACCAACGTGGTCTTCTCGTTGTAGAGCAGCTCGTTCTCGATACCGGCGAAACCTGGGCGCATGGAGCGCTTGAGGAAGACCACTTGGCCGGCGTCATCGGCGTTGATGATGGGCATCCCCGAGATCGGGCTGCCGGGCTCACGCGCCGCGGGATTAACCGTGTCGTTGGCACCGACCACCAAGGCCACGTCGCACTGGGAGAGCTGCGGGTTGGCCTCGTCCATCTCGAGGAGCTTCTCGTAGGGGACGTTGGCCTCGGCGAGCAGCACGTTCATGTGCCCCGGCATGCGGCCCGCCACGGGGTGGATGGCGTAGAAGACGTCGATTCCCTTGGCCTCGAGCTCATCGGCCAGCTCACGGATGGTGTGCTGGGCTTGGGCTACAGCGAGGCCGTAACCGGGGATGATGGCCACCCGGCTGGCGTAGGCCAGCATGACGCCGATGTCCTCAGGGCTTGCGGACTTCACGGGGCGCTGGTCACCCGAGGCGGCACCGCCAGTGGCCCCACCGCCGCCGAAGGCAGAGAACAAGATGTTGGGCAGCGAGCGGCCCATGGCCTTGCACATCATCTGGGTCAGCAGCAGACCCGAGGCACCGACCAGGGTGCCGGCGATGATCAGCATGTTGTTGTCGAGCGTGAATCCCGATGCGGCCACGGCGAGACCAGTCAGCGAGTTGAGAAGCGAGATGAGCACGGGTACGTCGGCACCACCGATGGGCAGCACCACGGCGATGCCGATGATGAAGGCCACTGCGAGCATGATCCACATAACCGTGGTCGACGAGGTCACCAGTGCGATCACGATCAGTGCGATGGCCCCGATGCCGAGCAGGGCGTTGATCACCTGTTGGCCCGGATAGGTGATGGGCCGGCCCGTCATGATCTCTTGAAGCTTGAGATAGGCGATGGCAGAACCCGAGAACGACACGGTGCCGATCAGCACGCCGAGCAGGACCTCAAGGACCACGTAGGTGGCCGGCTTCTCAGGATTGATCCGGATGAACTCGGTGATCGAGACGAGTGCTGCCGCACCACCACCGACACCGTTGAAGATGGCCACCAACTGGGGCATCGCCGTCATCTTGACGAAGCGGCTCGTCGGGATGCCGATGACCGCACCGACCACCATGGCGATGACCATGGGGAGGACGTGGTGCAGGTTGGGCTGGAAGAAGGTCGCGATGACCGCCGCAGCCATGCCGACCATGGCGATGAAGTTGCCCGAACGGGCCCGCTTGGGGTTCGAGAGCCCCTTGAGGGCGAGGATGAAGGTCAGCGCGGCGAACAGGTAGACCAGCTCGAGGATGGTGCCACGACTCATGAGGCCACCTCCTCGTCCTTCTTGCGGTCCGCAGGCTTGGTCTTGAACATCCCGAGCATCCGGTCAGTCACGGTGAACCCACCGACGACGTTCAAGGTGGCCAGGAAGACCGCCAGGGTGCCGAGGACGACCTGCAGCGAGCCATCTGCATGGCCGAGCACGATCATCGAGCCCACGAGGATCACGCCGTGAATGGCGTTGGACCCTGACATCAGCGGCGTGTGCAGGATCGAGGGGACCTTCGAGATCACCTCGATGCCGACGAAGATGGCAAGCAGCAGGACCGTCAGGTACTGCAAGAGCATGTTGGTCATGATGCCGACGTCTCCTCGTTCGACTCGTCCGCCGGCGGTGCGGGGACTTCGATGGGCTGATGGGCAAGTCCGAGGGCCTCAGCAGCAGCAGCGTTGGCAGCCGCTCCGGCGCGCAGCACCGTGGTGCCGATCACGATCTCATCCGCCCAGTCGGGGTCGAGTGACCCTTCATTCGTGAACAGCTCGAGCAGGTTGGCCACGTTGCGGGCGAAGAGGAAGCTGGCGTGTGTGGGCATCGAGGCCGGCGGGTTGCTCAGGCCGATCACGCGACAGTGGTTCTTGAGCACGGTCTCGCCCGCCACCGTGCACTCGACGTTGCCGCCACCGTCCGCTGCCATGTCGACGATCACCGAGCCGGGACCCATCGACTCGACCATGGCGGTGGTCACCAGGATCGGTGCCTTGCGGCCAGGGACCGCCGCAGTGGTGATGACGACGTCGACACCGGCGATCTCCTTGGCCAGTGCCGCCTGCTGCGCCGCAAGCTCCTCGGCGGTGAGTTCACGGGCATAGCCACCGGTTCCCTCCGCCGAGACGCCGAGGTCGAGGAACTTCGCCCCGAGTGACTCAGCCTCCTCCTTGGCCGCCGCACGGACGTCGTAGGCCAGCACGTTGGCACCGAGACGCTTGGCAGTGGCGATGGCCTGGAGGCCCGCCACGCCGACGCCCATGACCAGCACCCGCGCCGGCGGTACGGTGCCCGCAGCCGTCATGAACATCGGGAAGAACTTTGACAATGCCTCTGCGGCGGCAAGACCCGAGCGATAACCCGACACCAGCGACTGCGAAGACAGAGCGTCCATCGACTGGGCCCGAGAGATCCGCGGCAGCAGGTCGAACGAGACCGCCGTGCCCCCCTTGGCGGCCAGGGCAGCGAGGGCTTCGGTCGACTGGCTGATCTGGAGGAAGGAAAGCACCAGCACGCCATCCTTGTAGGCAGCGACCTCCGCAGCGGTCGGGGCATTGACCTTGACGACCACGTCGGCGGCGCCGACCGTGGCGGCCACATCTGGGGCGATCCGGGCACCAGCCTCGACGTAGGCGTCATCCTCGAAGGTGGCGGCGGAGCCGGCTCCTGCCTGGACGACGACGTCGACGCCCTGGCCGACGAACTTCTTGACGATCTCGGGCACCAGCGCCACTCGGCGCTCGCCCGATCGGACCTCGGTGGGGACAGCAAGAATCACGTGGATTTTCTATCAGACCCCGCCCTGAAGCCTTTGGTTGACCGAAGCCCTAGGGTCAAACCGTGGAGATTGACAATGTGGATGGCTGGGTTCTTGTGGATTCAGATCTCGGCGTCTTCGCCGTCGGCGGCTCCGAAGAGGCCGTCTCCCGGGTTCTCCTTCCCTCAGACCTTTCCGCACCCTTGCGAAGCCAGTTGATGGGCATCTCCGCGCCTCCTCTCGTCGTCGAGGCCGGTCGACAGATCGTTGAGTTCCTCGGTGGGGAGCGCGAACAATTCGAACTTGCGCTCGAACGACAAGAGACAACGGAGATCCGAGCCGCCTTCTATCGGGTGATCGACTCGATTGGCTACGGCGACGTGCTCACCTACGGCGAGGTCGCCCTTGAAGCAGGAGTGCCTCGTGCAGCCCGCGCGGTGGGCACTGCGTGTGGGGCCAACCCGATCCCGTTGCTGCGTCCGTGCCACCGGGTTGTGGCGTCCGATGGCATCGGCGGCTACGGCGGCGGCGTCGACCTCAAGATTGCACTCCTCGGACTCGAGCAGCGCTGAGTCAGCGGGAGCGCTCGAGGATCATCCGAGCGGCTCGGGCCCCCGAGGCCATGGCTCCCTGGATCGACGGGGTCGCCGTGTGGTCCCCGGCCACGAGGACCCCGTTCACCTCTCGAGGGCTCAACGGGGTCCTCGAGGGAGGAGTGAAGGGAAGCGCGTGCTCGATCGCATCGATGCGCAGCAGCTCGAGCGAGCTGGGCCCGAGTCCATGGGTCTCCTCGAGACGCCACTTGATCTGATCGAGCACGGTGCGCGAGTACTCGAGGCCGAGGGCGTTGGCAGCGACGAGATGGATTCCCGGTGGCGCGTAGGTCGGTTGCGCTGCGGTGACCTCGACGGAATTGAGCAGCGGACTCGAAGTCGAATCGGCCACCAGCGTCGCTCCGCTCTCCAG
>CAWUMT010000035.1:0-9568 GCA_963923735.1 uncultured Acidimicrobiales bacterium | reverse complement strand
GTATCGTCGGCAGCGTCAGATGTGTATAAGAGACAGGCCTCATTGCTGGCGCTCTGGAGCGCCGAACTAATGCCGAGCGAGCCCCAGAGCAGGAAGAGGATCGAAGCGATGAGCGCGAAGGTCGATCCGGTGGTCAGCGCGCGGATGTTGGACGCGAGATGTGTGCCGATCACGGGGAACTGGCTCAGTGCGGAGTGAATGAGGTCACGGGTGGCCTTGGAGTTGGCCCCCATGATCCGTGAGGCGATGGTGATGAAGATGAGGAGCAACGGAAAGATCGAGACCAGCCCGTAGAAGGTGATGAGTGAGGTGTAGAGCCCACCGCGATCGTCACCGTTGCGCTTGAAGATCGCCACGAGCACCGCAGAGACCCGGAAACGCCGTTGGAGGGCATCGAGCGCATCGCCGAAGCGTTTGAGCCACGCGGGAGGGAAGGTCATCGGATCTCAGCCGCGCGGTGTGAACTCACACGGAAGCGCCTTGATCCCGTTCACGAAGCTCGAGCGCAGCTGCACCGCAGGACCTGAGGCATGCAGGTCGGGCAGGACCCTGAAGAGCTCTTGGAACATCACCGAGATCTCGCGCCGAGCGAGGTGGGCCCCGAGGCAGAAGTGCGGCCCTGCGGCTCCGAAGCCGAGGTGCGGGTTGGGGGAGCGACCCACGTCGAACCGGTAGGGGTCTTGGAAGACCGCCTCGTCTCGATTGGCCGAGTTGTAGAACAGCAGGACCTTGTCGCCCTCGGTCAGCTCAACGCCGCTGAGCTCAGTGTCCTGGGTCACCGTGCGGCGCATCCAGATCACCGGAGAGGCCCACCGCACGATCTCTTCGACCGCGCTCGGTGCGAGGCCCGCGGGGTCGGCCTGCCAGCGTGCGAGCTCAGCAGGGTTCTCGGTCAAGACGTTGAGCCCATGGGCGATGGCCGTCCGGGTGGTCTCATTGCCTGCGGTGACGAGTAGGACGAAGAAGGAGGCGAGCTCCTGGGCGCTCAGGGACTCTCCGTCAATCGAGGAGTTCACGAGGTCCGAGGTCAGGTCGTCGACGGGATTGGTCCGACGGAACTCGCCCAACTCCTCCATCATCGCCGTCAGCTCGGCGCCCGCTGCCAAGAACGCCTCGACCGGGTGCATGCCTTCGGGGATGTAGTCCGGATCACCCATGGAGAGGATCGTGTTCGAGCACCGGAAGATCGCCTCGTGGCTGGACTGGGGGAGCCCCATCATCTCGGCGATGATCCGCAAGGGGAGCTGCGCGGCCACGGTGGAGACGAAGTCGCAGGAGCCGAGCGGTGCGACCTCGTCGACGACCTGGGTGGCCACCGACCCGATGTTGGCCTCGATCTCGGCGATGCGCCGCGGGTTGAAGGCGTTCGACACGATGCGTCGAAGCCGTGCGTGGCGTGGGTTGTCCGTGGAGATCATCCCGGAGAAGTACTCGACCATCTCAGGGGGGAGATCGGGGATGGAGACCGCTCCCTTGCCCGAGCAGAAGATCTCAGGAGCCCGGCTCACCTCGGAGATGTCGGCGTGGCGGGTCAGGGCGTAGTAGCCAGGTCCCACGGGCAGGGGAATGGGTGAGGTCTCATCCACCATTTCTTCGAAGAAGGCGATGGGGCGTTCCCGGCGGAGCAGTTCAAAGGCGCCTTCGCGTTCGGCCCACGGGCGCTCCCAGAACTCGAGGTCCGAGAGGTTGATCTGATCAAGTGTGAGTGCCTCAATTGGCTCCATGGACCAACTCTAGGACCCCGTCTCGAGCCCTTGGCTGCCCCGGTGAGCACCAGAGTGCACGGGGGGCGCCGTCTCCACGGCAGACTAGGGACCGCGTTCTACCGAGAAGACGAGGATCCCTGTGCCCGCCAGCGACGAGGCGACAACCAGCCAGATTGACGATGCGACCCGTGCGGAGCGCCTCTCGACGCTCACCAAGCTGATCGAGTTGATGCGACCTGCGGTTCAGGCAGACGGCGGAGACCTCGTGCTGGTGGCCGCTGACGTTGAGCGCGGTGTGGTCGAGGTGCAGCTCCAGGGTGCCTGCTCGAGTTGTGCGGTGAGCTCGACCACCCTCCAAGGTGGTGTCGAGCGGATCTTGAAGGGTCGCCTTGAGTGGGTGACCGAGGTCATCGGTGGGGTTGACGACGAGGACCCCGAGCATCCGGTGGCTGGCGTGGGGGGCTGGGTCCCTCGCGATGACCTGAGATAGGTCCGGGTCGCCGCCGATGAGTCGAATGGGGGCGGCGGCGTCGAAGACGTTCGCGGCACTCAGCGTCTACAACTTCCGGCTCTACACGATCGGTCAGCTGATCTCGATCTCGGGCACCTGGATGCAGGGCATCGCCCAGTCCTGGCTGGTCCTCAAGCTCACGGACTCCGCCGTCGACCTCGGTCTGGTCGTCGCACTCTCATTCCTGCCCATGCTCATCGCCGGCCCCTACGGCGGTCTCGTGGTGGACCGGATGAACAAGCGCACCTTGTTGATGGTCACCCAAGCGTGCGCAGGGACCTTGGCACTGTTGCTCGGCCTGCTGGTCACCTTCGGATCGCCGAACGTCTACGAGGTCTACGCCTTCGCCTTCGCACTCGGTCTCGTGAACCTCTTCGACATGCCCGCTCGCCAGGCATTCGTCCAGGAGATGGTGGGGCGAGACCTGCTCCCCAATGCGGTCAGCCTCAACTCGGTGCTGGTGAATGCTGGTCGGATCGTGGGCCCGGCCATCGGCGGCCTGGTCATCGCCGCCTTCGGCATCGGCACGTGCTTCCTGATCAACGCGGGGACCTTCGTGGCGGTGATCGTGGCCTTGGCGGCGATGAAGACTGCCGAGCTGCTCCCGATCCAACGGGTGGATCGCGAGAAGGGCCAGGTGCGCGCCGGACTGCTCTATGCCGCGCGCCACCCCGAGATCAGAGCGGTCCTCATCGCCGTGGCCATCATCGGCGTCTTCGCCTTCAACTACAACGTGACCCTCGCCCTGATGGTCAAGAAGACCTTCCATGGTGACGCTGCGCTGTTGGGATGGCTCTCCTCAGTCGTGGGCATCGGCGCAGTGATCGGCGGCCTGCTCGTGGCTCACCGGGGCCGGCCCACGATCCGGCTGCTCACCGTGATCAGCCTCGGGTTCACGGGCTCGATCTGGTTCGTGGCCATCGCGCCCAACGAGTTCGTCGTGTTCCTCGCCATGGTGCCGCTGGGTGCGACCTCGATCGCGTTCATCGCCACGGCAAACGCCTCGCTGCAGCTGGCCACCGAAGAGAAGATGCGCGGACGCGTGATGTCGCTCTACACCTTGGGGTTCCTTGGGACGACCCCGGTGGGCGCTCCCTTGGTGGGATGGCTTGCCGCGTCGTTCGGGCCCCGGGTGGCCATCGCCACCGGCGGGGTGGCCACGCTGCTCGCTGCGGTACTCCTGGCGCGCTCGCCTCGAGAGCCTGAAGCCGAAGAGCGCATAGCTCTCGGCTGAGGAACACGACGCCCTCGGCGGAGGAACGCAACGCCCTCGGCGGAGGGCTCAGCGCGCGACCTTGGGCTCCTTGGGGAGTCCGAGGGCCTTCTCTCCGACGATGTTTCGCTGGATCTCCGCTGCGCCACCCCAGATGGTCTCGGAGCGAGAGAAGAAGAACGAGGCCTGCAGGGCGGAGACCGGGTAGTCGAGTGCCCCGCGTGCAGAGATGCTGGTCTCCGAGTCCTCGGCACCGTTCCCGGTGAGGATCTGTCCCTCGAGGCCCAGGATGTCGATGGCCAACTCCATGGTGCGGCGATGCATCTCGGACCAGAACATCTTGTTGCAGGCGCCGAGCATGGCGGTGTGCTTCGTGCCGTTGAGCACATCGGTCAAGGAGCGATACCCGTTGATCTGCATGATCTTGATGTCCGACCAGGCCTTCATGAGGCGCTGGCGGATCAGGGGGTCTTCGATCGATCCGTTGGCCTTGGCGACGGCGACCAGGTCATCGAACTCGCGTTGGAAGCGCCGGAACCCGGTGGTGGCGGACGAACCGCGCTCATGGCTGAGCGTGGAGTTCGCCACCTTCCAGCCGTTGTTCACGCCACCGACCACGTTGGCCTTGGGAGCGCGGGCATTCGTGAAGAACACCTCGTTGAACTCGGCGGTCCCGTCGATCTGGCGGATGGGGCGCACCTCGATGCCCTCTTGGTGCATGGGTACGAGGAGGTAGGAGATCCCGGCGTGCATCGACGCCTCCTGATCGGTGCGTGCCAGCAAGAAGACGTAGTCCGCATGCTGGGCCTGGGTGGTCCAGACCTTCTGGCCGTTGATGACCCACTCGTCACCGTCGAGGTCCGCGCGGGTGGTGAGCGAGGCGAGGTCCGAGCCGGAGTTGGGTTCGGAGAATCCCTGGCACCACGTGGTGGTCCCGTTCATGATCCCCGGGAGGAACTCGTGCTTCTGCTCTTCGGTTCCCCACTCGAGGATGGTGGGCCCCACCAGGGTGTCACCGAAGAAGTCGGCCCGAAGTGGGGCGGAGGCGGCGGCGAACTCCTCGGTGAGGACCACCTGCTCGAGCGTGGTCAGCCCCTTGCCGCCGTACTCGGTGGGCCACGAGGCGCAGATCCAGCCGCCCTGATGGAGCTTGGCGTTCCAGCCGCTGGCGAAGACCTCGCGCTCCTCGGGCGTCATGGTGAATCCCTCGTCGAACCAACCCTCCGGCAGGTTCGCCTTGAGCCAGCCCCGGATCTCCAGACGGAAGGCTTCGGCCTCGGGGGGATAGCTCAGGTCCATGCGCCAAAGCGTATCGCTCAGGGGTTTTCAGGCCCCCCCTTGCGTCTCAGGGGCCTCCCGGGGGACGATAGAAGGCCCCACATTTGTCGGAACCCCTTGAGGAGTTGTGGTGCCCAAGACCCCCCTGAAGCTCTATCGCGACACGAAGGAGTCCTGGGCGCGCACCAAGACCATCGAGCTTCCCGAGCGGATCGAACCGAAGCCTGCCGAGCCGGGGGGCCTCCGGATCGCCTTCCTCATCTACCGCGGCAACCCGCGTTGCGGAGGCCAGGGCGTCTACACCCGTCATCTGACCCGCGAGCTCGTGGCCCTCGGCCACAGCGTCGAGGTCTTCTCTGGTCCTCCGTGGCCCGAGCTCGACGAGGGTGTGGGCTTCACGCCGGTGGCAGGCCTCGATCTCTACCGCGACCCCGATCCCTTCCGGTTGCCGATGCCGAGTGAGCTCAAGTCGAAGGCGGACTACCAGGAGCTGGGCATCATGATGGCCGCCGGATTCGGCGAGCCGCTTGCGTACTCCACGCGCATCCGCCCGATCCTGGCCGAGCGGCGTCAGGACTTCGACCTCGTCCATGACAACCAGTGCCTCGGCACAGGCATCCTCGGGCTCTTGGAGGACGGTTGGCCGCTGCTCGAGACGTTGCACCACCCGATCACGGTGGACCGCTCCATCGCCCTCGACCATGCGCCCAACGCCTGGAAGCGCTTCACGACCAAGCGCTGGTTCGGCTTCCTTGGCATGCAGGTGGCGGTGGCCAAGTCCCTGCCGTCGATCCTCACCGTTTCCTCGAACTCAGCCAAGGACATCAACGCCCAGATGGGCGTGCCCCTCGAGCGGATGACGGTGGTGCCCGTGGGTGTCGATCCTGACGTGTTCAAGCCCTACCCCGACACGACCAAGGTCAAGGGTCGCATCATGGTGACCTCGTCTTCGGACGTGCCCATGAAGGGGCTCGTGCCCCTGCTCGAGGCCGTGGCCAAACTGCGCACCGAGCGCGAGATCGAGCTCGTCGTCATCGGACGGCCCCAGCCCGGCGGCCGAGTGGCCAAGACCATGGAGCGATTGGGTCTCGAGGACATCGTCACCACCGTCAGCGGGGTAAGCGACGAGGAGCTCGCTCGCCTCTACGGCGAGGCCGAGGTGGCTGTGGTCCCTTCCCTCTATGAGGGCTTCAGCCTTCCCGCCATCGAGGCCATGAGCTGTGGGGTGCCCGTCGTGGCCACCACCGGCGGTGCGCTGCCCGAGGTAGTCGGCACTGACGGGGAGACCGGCTTGTTGGTGACCCCCGATGATCCCGAGGCTCTCAAGGCGGCGATCACGCGGCTGCTCGACGACGAGGCGCTGCGTGAGCGCCTTGGTGCCGCCGGCCGTGAGCGCGTGATCTCACGGTTCACCTGGCAGGTGACGGCCAAGGGCACCGCTGCGTGTTACGAGGCGATCCTCGCTGGTGAGCCCCTTCCGACCTCGGTCTCCTTCGACTGATGCTGACCGCGGACTACGACACGCTCGGCGTCGAGGCCGGAGACCTCGTGCTGGATCTGGGCTGCGGGTTCGGCCGCCACGCCTATGAGTTCGCCCGCCGGGGTGCCTCGGTGGTGGCTGTGGACTACGGCTTCGACGAGGTCGTCCAGGTCCGTGCCACCTTCGGGGCGATGTCCGAAGCGGGCGAGATCGACCTCGAGGCCACCCGGATCGGGGCGGTCCAGGGCAACGCGTTGTGCCTTCCCTTCGCGGATGCCACCTTCGATCGGGTCCTGTGCTCCGAGGTGCTCGAGCACATCGAGGACGACGAGGGGGCCATGGCCGAGCTGGCACGAGTGCTCAAGCCCGGCGGGACCATGGCCATCACCGTGCCGCGGTTCGGTCCCGAGCTCATCAACTGGGCGCTTTCCGAGGAGTACTACGAGACTCCCGGTGGCCACGTCCGGATGTATCGGCGCTCCACGCTGCTGGATCGACTCGCCGGTGCAGGTCTCGTCCCCTTCGCCACCCACCATGCTCACGGATTGCACGCGCCCTACTGGTGGCTCAAGTGCGCGGTGGGACCGCGCAACGACGAAAACCCATTGGTCAAGGCGTACCACCGCCTCTTGGTCTGGGACATCGTCAAGGCCCCGCGGACCACGCGGGTGGCCGAGAAGGTGCTCTCGCCGTTGATCGGCAAGTCCTTCGTCGTCTACCTCCGCCGCACGCCGGCCCCCGCACAGGTGGCCGCATGAGCGCCACCTTGGACACCATCCCCTCGGTCCCTGAGATCCTCACGGTCGAGCAGGTGGCGGCGACCGCGGAGTCCCTCGCCCAACTGCAACTGAAGAACGGGATGATTCCCTGGTTCCCCGGTGGCCACTGCGATCCATGGAACCACGTCGAAGCCGCCATGGCCCTGTCGACCTGTGGTCGCTACGAAGAGGCCATTGCCGCCTATGACTGGTTGATCGCCACCCAGCTCGGCGACGGCAGTTGGTTCAACTACTACCTGGCCCATTCGATCGAGCACGCTCGACTCGACACCAACGTGTGCGCGTACGTCGCCGCGGGGCTCTGGCACCACTACCTGATCACCGGGGACGTGGACCTCTTGGCGCGGACCTTCCCGATGGTCGACGCTGCCATCGAGTTCATCCTTCGCCAGCAGCTTGACGACGGAGCGATCCGTTGGTCGGTGAGCCCCGAGGGCCATCTTGAGTCCTACGCCCTGCTCACCGGGTCGTCTTCGATCTACCACTCACTTCGCTGCGCGATCTCGATCGCCGACCGCCTCGGCGAGCACCGCCTCGGCTGGGAGCTCGCCGCGGGTCGACTCGGTCACGCCGTGGCCCATCACCCGGGAGCATTCGCGCCGAAGAACGAGTTCGCCATGGACTGGTACTACCCCGTGCTCTCAGGTGCCCTCGAGGGCGAGGCGGCCGCCAAGCGGATCGATGCCCACTGGGACACCTTCGTGATGAAGGACAAGGGTGTGCGCTGCGTGTCGACGTCCGACTGGATCACTGCGGCGGAGACCGCGGAGTTCGTCATGACCCTCGACGCCATGGGCCGCACTGACGCCGCCCTCGACCTCTTCGCCATTGCCCAGGGGCACCGTCGCGAAGACGGTTCCTATTGGACGGGCATCGCCTATCCCGAGTTCGTCACCTATCCCGACCTCGAGACCACCTCGTACACCGCAGGGGCGATCATCCTGGCCGCCGATGCCCTGAGTTCAACGACGCCGGCCGCAGGGCTGTTCCGGGGCGAGGGGCTGGTGGGGACGCTCGACCTTTCTGGTCCACGCTGTGAGACCCGCGAGGCCGGCGGCCGCTGCACGGCACGCTGAGCTAAGGGCGCGCAGCGATCGGGTCGGGCGCTCAGCGGCGCTCGAGCACCCGCAGTGAGCCCGTCGCGCTGAGCTCGGTGAACGCCTCAGAGCGAAGCGCCTCGCGGTAGAGCTCATAGGGCGGGCGCCCACCATCCTTGGGGTCTTCGAAGACGTCGTGGATGACGAGCAGGCCGCCGGGAGCGAGGAACGGCGTCCAGGCCCGATAGTCCGCCCAGGCAGGCTCCTCGCCGTGCCCTCCGTCGATGAACAGAAGGTGGAGCGTCCTCGCCCAATGGCGGGCCACGATCGGTGAATCGCCCACGAGGCCGACCACGCTGTGTTCGAGGCCTGCAGTGGCGATGGTGCGCTGCCAGTGGGGAAGCGTGTTGAGTCGTCCGTCATGCGGGTCGATCAGGTCGGCTTCGAAGTGCTCCCAGCCCTCTTGGTTCTCCTCAGAGCCGTGATGATGATCGAGGCTGAAGAGTACGCAGCCGGTCTCTTCAGCGGCAGCTCCGAGGTAGGTGGCCGACTTGCCGCACCAGGCACCGATCTCGAGGAAGGTCCCGTCGGAGAATCGCTCTCCCGCGAGGCGTCCGGCCTCGAAGAGGGCGAGCCCCTCGTCATCGGGCATGAATCCGCGTGCCGACCTGGCGAGTGCGAGCAACTCGTCGCGACGGGTCATGCGAAGACCAGCTTGCCGAGCGTGAAGAGGCCGAGGCCGAGCATGACGACCCCGCCAATCCGTCGGATGGTGTTGAGTGACAAGAAGCGCTGGAGGAACTGGCCACCGAAGGCGCCGAGGGCGGCGACCGAGACCATGGCGAGCGAGGCTGCAGCGAAGACAGTGAGCGCCTGATGTGAGCTCGCAGCGAAGTTCATGGTGACGATCTGGGTGAGGTCACCGAACTCACCGATGAAGATCACGCCGAAGGCCGTGGCCGCCACCTTCAAGAATGCGCCGGGCGCCTCACGCTCGGCTTCCGCAGCTCCCTCCTCCTCTTCCTCCTCTTCGCTGACGAGCAGGAGGTAGGCCGCGCCGGCGAGGAACAGGAGGGTCACCACGATCTCGACGGCGGTGTGGGGGAGCAGGGCCACCAGGCGGCCGGCCAGTGCCGCCATGGCCATGTGCACGATGAAGGCCAGTGAGGCACCGGTCCAGACTGCTGCAGTCGAGCCGCGACTGCCCATGATGATCGTGGCGATCATGGTCTTGTCCGGGAGCTCGGCGACGAAGACGACGCCGAACACGCTGAGCGCGAGTGCGAGGTTCATCGACTAGGCAAGCCCGTCGAGGCCGATGCCGAGCCGCGGGCGTTCACGCTCCATGAACGCCACGCCGGTGGCCTGGCGCTCAAGGTCCTGCTCCACGCTGCGCATCCCGGTCTCGATGGGGTGGCTTCGCAGGAACGAGGCCACCTTGTCCGCTGCTTCGCGCGAGGAGATCATCTGGGAGATGCCCGAGAGCATCCTCGAGTGAGCATTCTCGGGGAACCTCGCCATCACGTCCTCCCACACAGCCTCGAGCGCTTCGAAGACCGCCGGT
>CAWUMT010000034.1:0-9698 GCA_963923735.1 uncultured Acidimicrobiales bacterium | reverse complement strand
GATCCCCACTGGGTCGCCGTGGTGTCGTCCTGGCTGGCGTCTTCGGAGTCCCGAGACGTCACCGGACAGGTCATTGAGACCTCCGGGCGGGTCCTTGCCGTTGCGGAGGGTTGGCATCGTGGACCGTCCACCGACGCACCGGACGACCCTGCGAAGGTTGGCGCCGCACTCGCACCACTGTTCGCCGCCGCTCGGGCGCGCACTCGCTTCGAAGACACCCTGTAGACCCCCCCAACCAGAGAGGAACGGCATCGAGATGATCAACGATCGGTCACGCCAGCACACCAAGCCCGAGCACGAGGGTCGCCTCATGCACAACCTCGCCATGGGTGGGGCCATCTGGAACCCGGAGACCGGGTTGGCCAACGCCACCATCCAGCCACGCCCCGAGCAGCTCGAGTCCGACGGGACCATCCCCTTCGGGTTCCTGGCCGGCATCGCGGACAACAACAACGCCATGGCCAACATCAACTCGGCGAACTGGGATGACAACTCAATCCTGATCGAGGTCTCCTTCCAGGCTGCTCGCGCCGCCACCGGCACCGTCGAGGTGCGGAGTCACAACTCGAGCTTCAACAACCTCATGGGCGTGGCGCAGGGCCTGATGCTCGACGACGACGGTCCGTTCGGGCAGTCCCAGTGCACCAGCGTGACCGTTCCCGGCCGGGCCATGGTCGGTGACCTCGCAGAGCTGCCCGACTACGAGACCGTGGCCTGTCCGTGGGAGGCCGACGTCGAGCCGGCTCCGATCGACACCTACCTCAAGGCGGGGCTCAAGCTCACCGAGGACGGCGCGACCTACACCTCACAGCTCGGCTCGGACTGGTCCTCGGGCTACGGCTCGCTGCACGGCGGCGCCGTTGGTCTGCTCATCACCCGGGCGATGCGCTACGCCGCCCTTGCCGCGGCACCGCCGGAGATGAACCACGTGGGGATCTCCTTCAACATCAACTACGTCCGTCCCGCCATGGCCGTCCCCGAGCCCATGGAGGCTCGGGCCAAGGTAATCGCAGTGACGTCGAGGTTCTGCACCATCGAAGGTGAGCTCTTCTTGCCCTCGGGCAAGCCCGCAGCCCGCTGCCGGGTCATCCACCGGCTCATCCCCAAGGACTGAGCCCATCGCCAGGGCGGTATCTGCTGCCCTAGAGTCTCATCGAATCACCGAGCAGGCTCGGTAGAAGTTCTGACAAGCAACCTGCACCGTGCAGGGGGAATGAGTGGAGGAAAGCAATGGCAGGCAACATCGGTCTCAGCCTTGAAGGCAAGAAGTGCCTCGTGGTCGGTGCCTCAGCCGGTATCGGCAAGGCGACCGCCATCGACCTGGCTCGTCTCGGTGGTGACGTGGTCTTCGTGGGCCGCTCCCAGGAGAAGCTCGACGCCGCCATCGCGGTGGCTGGCGGACGTGCGCTGTCGGCGGACATCTCGGACCCTGACAAGGCCGTGGCCATGGTCGACGACGCTGCCAAGATGCTCGGCGGCCTCGACGTCGTCCTCATCTGCGTGGGCGTGTCTCGTCTGGGCCTCGTGGAGAATGCAGCACCTGACCTCTGGAAGGAGGTCTACGAGACCAACGTGATCGGCCCGGCCATGGTGGTCAAGGGCGCGGTCAAGCACCTCTCCAAGGGTGGCTACCTCGGCATGATGTCCTCGGAGTCGGTGGGCATGCCATATCCCGGTCTCACCCCCTACGCCTCGTCGAAGGCTGCACTCGAGGAGATCGTCCGCGGTGTGCGCGCCGAGCACCCCGACCTGCGGGTGTCCTGTGTACGCGTGGGCGCCACCGGCGACACCGAGTTCGCCCGTGACTTCGATCCCGAGCTGGCGATGGAGCTGACCCAGGTCTGGGTCAAGCGCGGCAACATCCCGGCGAACAACATGACTTCCGAGGGTCTCGGCGGCACGATCGCCCGGTTCATCGCCACGGTCATGCAGTTCACGGACATCGACCCGTACACCATTGACCTCCGCGGCACCGGTGGCCCGTTCTACGGGGACATGAACGACCTCATGGCCCACTACGCCGACCAGATGGGCGGCTGAGCCAGCAAGTCGACAGCAGTCGTGGATGAGGCCGGGGTCCGAGAGGGCCCCGGCCTCGTCGCGTGGATGCGCCCCTCCGATAGGGTGAGGATCTCAGACGGTGTGGCCGTCTGAATTGTTGGGGAGTGGAGGGGTTCGATGTCCGGCAAGGTCCCGTTGGTTGATTATCTGGTGCTCGAGCCTGAGCCGCACCTGGTTGCCAATGAGTGCACCAACTGTGGTGCACGGTTCTTCGATCACCGCAGCGGCTGCGCAAGCTGCTCCGGTGACTCATTCAAGAAGGTCGACATCGACACCGAGGGCGTCATGCGCACCTTCACCATCGTCTCGATGGCTGCTCCCGGCATCGAGGTCCCCTTCGTGGCCTCGATCGTGGACTGCGGCGGTACCTCGGTGAAGGCCAACATCATCAACACCCCGGCCGACCCGGCCACCCTCAAGTTGGGCATGCCGGTCAAGTTGGCCACGTACTCGCTCGGTGAGGACACTGAAGGAACCGAGGCCATCGGCTTCGGATTCGAGCCCAAGGAGGCGAACTGATGTCAGAGACCGTCTGGATCCTCGGGATCAACATGACGAAGTTCGGCAAGCACCCTGACATCGACACGGTGGACCTCGCTGCGCAGGCGGCGAACGCGGCGCTTGCCGACGCCGGGGTGACGATGGCGGACATGCAGGTGATGGCGTCGGGCAACCTGATCCCGACGGGCACCCCCGGGATGGCACAGAACATCCAGAAGCAGATCGGCCAGACGGGCATTCCGGTCTACAACGTGTCGAACGCATGTGCGACCGGTGCCACGGCGATTCGCACCGTGATGATGGCGATCAAGGCCGGTGAGGCGGACTTCGGTCTGGCCACCGGTGTCGAGAAGATCGCCGGCGCAGGTCTGCTGGCCGGCAACACTGTCTCGAAGGGTGACGGCACGTGGACGCCCAAGGGCCCGGTGGGCGCAGTGGCAGCGCTTGATGGCCGCCTGGGTACTGAGACCATGCCGGGCGTCTTCGCTCAGATCGGGCAGGAGTATGCCTATCGCTACGGCGTGCAGGCCGACTTCGAGCTCTTTGCACGGATCTCTGAGAAGAACCACGCGCACTCGGTGCTCAATCCATTGGCGGCGTACCAGAAGCGCTTCACGCTTGAGGAGATCATGAATGACATCATGATCGCCTACCCGAACACCCGCCCGATGTGCTCGGGCAACTGCGACGGCGCAGCCGCCGCAGTGCTGGTCTCGGATGCGAAGCTCAAGACCCTTTCGAAAGAGCAGCAGCGCCGGGCAGTGAAGATCTCGGCTTCGGTTCTGACCTCAGACCCCTTCGAGGAGGCCTGTCAGGTCCTGCCCGACCCGAACGAGCTCACCCGTCGTGCCGCAGATCAGGCCTATGAGCAGGCGGGCATCGGGCCCTCGGACCTGGACCTCGTCGAGCTGCACGACTGCTTCGCCACGGCGGAGCTCGTCCACTACGACAACCTCAGCCTCTGCGAGCGTGGCGGTGCGGTTGATCTCTTCAACTCCGGGGCCACCTGGCGAGACGGCCGGATCCCGGTGAACGTCTCAGGCGGTCTGCAGTCGAAGGGTCACCCGATCGCTGCGACCGGCATCGCCAACATCTGGGAGATCTGCCACCACCTCCGCAACGAGGCGGGTGACCGTCAGATCGAGGGCGCCAAGGTGGGCCTGGCCCATGTCTTCGGTCTTGGTGGCGCCTGCGGCGTGCACATCCTGGAGCGCTCCGGCCTCTAGGAGGTCTCCGCTTCGGCGGAGCGAGTTCAGCGGCCGAGCAGGTTTCGGCCGACGATCTGGCGCATGATCTCGTTGGACCCGCCGTAGATGCGGGTCACTCGAGCATCTGCGTAGGCACGTGCGATCGGGTACTCCGTCATGTAGCCGTAGCCACCATGGAGCTGCACGCCGAGGTCCGTGGCGCGCCCTTGGAGCTCGGTGGCCCAGAGCTTCGCCATCGCTGCCTCTTCGGCCGTGAGCTCACCATCGTTGAGGGCCATGACGGCGCGGTCGACGAAGGCGGTGCCCACTTCAACCTCAGTGGCGAGGTCAGCCAGGCGGAACTGGGTGTTCTGGAAGGTGGAGATCGCCGATCCGAAGGCTTCGCGTCCCTTGACGTAGTCCACAGTGAGCTCGAGGGCTCGGCGTGCCGCAGCCACGCCGGTGACGGCGATGGAGAGTCGCTCCTGGGGAAGGTTCTCCGAGAGATAGGCGAACCCTTGGCCTTCGTCACCCAGCAGGTTCTCTGCGGGGACACGCACGTCGGAGAAGAAGAGCTCTGCGGTGTCCTGCGCGTGGTTGCCGAGCTTGGAAAGGTTCCGGCCCCGCTCGAAACCCTCCATCCCGCGTTCGATGACAATGAGGGAGAGCCCCCGGTGACGTTCTGAAGGGTCGGTCTTGACCGCGGCGATGACGAGGTCGGAGTTGATCCCGTTGGTGATGAAGGTCTTCGCTCCATTCACCACGTAGGAGTCGCCGTCGCGGATCGCAGTAGTGCGGATCCCCGCGAGGTCCGAACCCGTGCCGGGTTCCGTCATGCCGATCGCGCAGATCAGTTCGCCCGAGGCCACGCCGGGGAGCCAACGGGCCTTCTGCTCCTCGGTGCCCAGGGAGGTGAAGTACGGGACGCAGATGTCGGTGTGGAGTGAGAGACCGAGGCCGGCGGCACCGACGTCAAGGTGCTGGATCTCTTCGTCGATGATGGCGTTGAATCGGAAGTCGGCCATTCCACCGCCCCCGTACTGCTCGTCGATCGCCATCCCCAAGAAGCCGGCCTCGCCGGCTGCCTCGAAGAGGGAACGGTCGACGATTCCCTCGGCCTCCCAGCGTTCGTAGTTGGGCAGCGCATGGCGTTCCAGGAAGGATCGCACCGCCTCGCGGAACAAGAGGTGCTCGTCGTCGAAGATGGCTCGCTTCATTTGCGTGAGGCTACCGCAGAGTAACAACGAGCGTTCGGGCACCGGTCAGCCCCAGTGATGTTCTAGGTTCGAGACCCACGGGGCACCGCGCCTCGGCGAGTTCTGGAGGGCACACATGGCAGGCACGCCGCTGGTTCGATTCGAGGAGGCTCACGGAGCCGGTTGGATCACCTTGGATGATGCGGAACATGGGAACTGCTTCAACCTCGAGTCTGTCGCTGACTTCCGCCGAGCGGTAGCCGCCGCCAAGGCAGCGAACGTCGGGGTGATCGTCATTCAGGCCGAAGGCCGCTCCTTCTGCGTCGGTGGGGATCTCGCGGCATTCAGCGCCGCTCCGGATCCGGGTGCCTACCTTGACGATCTCGCCGAGGCGCTCCATCGCGAGGTTTCCGAGCTGATGCATCTCGATGCGATCGTGGTCTCCGCCGTCCGGGGAACTGCAGCGGGTGCGGGGGTGGCTTTCGCCGCGTGCGCAGATCTGGTGATCGCTGCAGAGTCCGCCAAGTTCACGTTCGCCTACACCAAGGTGGGTTTGACCCCGGATGGCGGATCGAGCCTGCTCGTCGAGTCGATCGGCCTGCACCGCACGCTCTACCTGGCGCTCCTCAATCCGCTGCTCAGTGCTCGCGAGGCCTACTTGGCAGGTCTCGTCTCCGAGGTGCACGCCGACGAGGAGTTCGCCGACGGGCTCGCCGCAATTGTCGCTCAGCTGGTCAACGGATCTCGCCCTGCTCTCGTGGCTGCCAAGCGCCTCATTCGAGCGCAGGCCTCCCCGTCTCCCGAGGCTGCGCTGCGACGTGAGGTCCTCGCGATGCGAGAGGCCGCAGGGTCACCCGATGGTGCCGAGGGTGTTGCGGCCTTCCTCGCCAAGCGGGTGCCGGTCTTCCCGTCGAACGGCTGAGTTCGAGGTTCAGAGCCGCTGGAGCAACTCAGGGACTCCGGCGAGTGCCGCAAGAGTGTCATTGAGGTGCGTGCAGGTCGTGACCCCTTTGAAGGTGCCGCCGACCAGTGCCTCGAGGTCCTCGAGGGGCTCGCCGACCAGCCGCTGAGCCGATCCGGCGGCAGAGGGGCACTCCACCCACGGGAGTCCACCGTTGTCGACGGCGATCGACCGAATCACGTGGTCGGAGGCCCCCGCAGTCAACTCGAGGATCCACCAGTGCAGCGCTCGCTCGACGCCGTCAGGGGTGGCGTAGGAGTCGCGCTGGTTCACTCGGAGGTGGAGCTCGTCGCCCTGCTGGTCGATCACGTAGTGGCGCCGCCGTCGCGTGGCGTTGGTTGCCAGCTCTCGAGGCGAAGGATCGCCGAGGTGGTTGTCGCCGATCAGGCGAGGACTCGGATCCATCTCGAGGAGTCCGTCGTTGTCCCGGATCAATGTCAACATCTGACCCCCCGCCACCCAGCCGGCGCACTGGTTGACCCCGGGGGTGTCCGCCGACATCGTGGTGTGGGAACGCTGGCCTTCGGGGGTGCGGACGATGAAGGCCTGCATCATGATCATCGTGGCGATGGGCAGATCGAAGAGGAGGCGGCGAAGCGCCTGTTCGTCGAGGTCGCCGGTGCGCAGCGGTTCGAGCAGCTTGCGGAATCCACGGTGGGCGTTTGCGCCCAGAAGGGAACCGAGGATCGGGTGGGCAGGGGCTCCTTCGATCGACTCGACCGTGCCGAGCTCGTCGACCACGCCGGCGAGGTCGAACTCCACGACCACCTCGTCATCGACGAGATCGGTCAGGTGCGCGCTGAACGGTGCTGTGGCGGGCGGGGGTCCCGTTGGACTGATCTGCACCACGCTGCGCCGCTCGAGGCGATGCGCCTGCTCCCGATCAGTGGCCATCGTCGCCATCCCCCTTCAATCAGATCAGGAGCCTAACGCCGATCTTCGTGAAGAATGCTGCCTCGAGGGTCAGCTGGTGGTGGTTGTCGCCTGGGTGGTCGAGGTGGTCGACGCACCCGGTCCGGCGACCTTTCCACCGAGCTGTCCGTAGAGCGCGGACGCCTCAGCCAGCCAGGTTCCCTGGGCAGCGGAGAAGGTGTTGGCCTCGATCACGTCGATCTGCGCCAAGGTCGTGGCAGACGCCAGCGCGCCGAACGCTGCAAGCAGCTTCGAATAGTCGACCGCGTAGGTGGCAAGGCTGGAGGCGAGGGGTGTGTATCCCGTCGCTGCGGTGTTGAACTTCGACCAGCTCGTCTCCATCGCGGACTCTGCCTTCTTGGCTGCTGCCGCCACGCAGGGGGCGTCGGTGCAGGCGGCGCGGGCCTTCGAGTACGTCGCCATGATCTGGGTGGTCTCGGTCAGGTTCGTCTGTGCCGCGGCGCGCACCTGTGCGGTCGTGGGTGCCGGAGGCTTCGAGGTTCCCGGAAGGGTGAAGGCGAGGACAAGGGAGACCACCAGAAGGATCACGACCGCGCCGCTGATCCAGGCGGTCAACTTGGTGCGCCGAGAGGTCCGGGGTGCGGCTGCAGGCGAGACGCTGCGTCCTTTGGCGGCTTTGGTGGCCATCGATTGGTCTCCTTCTTTGTCCGAGACACTCTGCCACGCCTGGAGCCGGTTCGGAACTGCGGGACTTCCGCCTCTGGCAGTGCCCGGCAGAGAGCTCTAGCGTCGGGGGCGTTGGTCAACCCAAGGAGCACAGCGAATGAGTGAGATGCCGCACCTCGACAGCCACCACCGAGCGACATGCGAGAAGATCCATCGCCACCCCACCTCCCACAACATTCAGTGGCATGACGTGACCTCATTGCTCGAATCACTCGGCGAATGTCGGGAGACCAAGCATGGCTCCTTCGAGTGCAAGATCGGCGACGAGATGCACGTGTTCCCTGGGCCCCTCCACAAGGAGCTCAACGACCAGCAGGTTGGTGACATGCGCAAGCTGCTCAAGAGCGTCGGCATCACGGCCGAGTCCCTCGGCGTTCACTGAGTCGTCGATCCGACCTTTCGGATCGCGACACTGTGGAACGACCGGGCGTCGACGGCGAGGTGTGAAGGGGCCGCGGAGAGGTCCCTCAGCGCCAGCAGGATGAGCCCGTCGAACGTGGCGCTCAATGGCGTGGTCTCCAAGATCGAGGTGGCGTGATCTGCCCCAGCCACGGTGGCTTCGAAGCGAAGCCCTCGGAGCGCGGCGATCACCTGATCGGTCGCTGCGGGGTCGACGATCTCATCCGCGGATCCGTGGATGATGAGCGCAGGTGGCCCCCCTTGGATCGGAGCGAAGGAGAGAGCATCGGGAGCGAGGGCTATCACAGCGTCGATGCGATCATCGGCATGGCCCAGCTCGTAGGCGGCCTGTAGGACCGCGTCGGCACCGTCGGAGTGACCGACCAAGGAGATGTGCGAAGGGTCGAGATGGGGCGCCAGCGCACTGGCGAGCAGTCGGCTGATGACGAAGCGGAGATCCTGGGCCTCATTGGGGAGGTCACTTCGATCCAGTGCGTAGCCCCGTGTCGGATCCTCGAGCGGGAAGGACAGTGCGACGACCACGTAGCCCTGTTGCGCGAGGAGGTGGGTGAGGCGCCCGTAAGAGAGTGGGCTGGTGTCGTAGCCCGGAGCAAAGACGATGAGGGGGAACCGACCAGCCTGCTGGGGCCGCTCGATACCCACGGGGATCTGGCGAGACGCTGCGAGTTCGACCCCGCCCGAGATCACCGCTCGCGAAGGATCAGCGTATGACGCCGTCTCGATGGTGGTGGGAAGAAGTCTGGCTGCGGGTACCACCGGAGTGGGCGTGCTCGTGGTCGCCATGGTCGTCGGTGTCGAACCGGTCGATGAACAAGCTCCCGTAAGCGCGAGCACGCCGAGGCCGAGGGCTCCGAGGGTGCGACGGATCAGCCGCTCAGAGTGCCGCGGCACCTGAGATCCCCTTGACGAGGAAGTAGACGAGGAACACGGCCTCGAGTCCCATGGTCAGTTGGGCCGCGTGGGCTTCGACGAACCGATTGAGAGCCGCGCTCAGGCGGGCACCACTGGCTCCGAGCGCGCTCACCAGGACCGCAGGTGCCAAGGCGGGAAGCAAGCCGAAGACGGTGAGCAGGCCGAGCGCAGCGGCCTGTTCGGCACCGCTGACGTGAGCATGGTTGATGAGTCGGACGGCTGGTAGGACCAGGATCAACGTGGACGCGTTGGTCAGCATGATGAGCATGCCGATGCCGAAGAACGCACCAGGCTTCGCACCTGCCAGGCGTCCGAGGACTCCCGGACCCTTGTTGGTACCTCGGGATCGCCACCCCTTGAGCAGCAGCCACCCGAGGAGCGCAGCAGCGCCGAGGCCGACGATGGCGTCCTCGAGATGATGCGGGCGTTTGTTGGCGCTCAGGTGCGCACCGACGAACAGGATGGCGAGCTCATAGGCCACGAGGATCAGGCCGCTGCCTGCCACGACCAGCCATCCCTTGAGCTTCGGTCGCTCTGCGCTCGAGAGCGCGAGGACCTCGGTCATGAGCACGACAGGGCTCACTGCAGCCCCGAGTGCCAAGGGGAGCAGCGCGGCGAAGAGATGGCTCACAGGGCCGAAGCGTATCTGGAGAGTTGAACGCTGAGGTGCCGGTACCCTCTTCGATCAGGCGTCACCCTCCGTGCCGGGGCGCTCGGCGATCTGGGCCCGAACCTCCACCATGTCGAGTGCGCCGATCTGTCCAAGAAGGTCGTCGAGTTGGCTCGCCGAGAGGGCACCGGGCTCCCGATAGAGCAGCACCCCGTCTCGAAATGCCATCAAGGTCGGAATCGACATGATGC